>CAWUOF010000022.1:0-16761 GCA_963923765.1 uncultured bacterium
ATAAATTGTTGAATAGTTTTAAGATTATCCAATTGTACATTGTTTTTTATTAAAACTTTATTGGCTATTTGCAATTCTTTTTTAGCAGAATTTTTTAATAATTTTATTTGTAAATTTTCGTTGTTTTCGTTTAAATCATGTTGAATCTCATTAATATCTTGACTAGCAATTAATTGATTTTCTGAGTTGATAATAAAAGCAGTTCCAGTTTTAGATATATCAATATTTTTTAAATATAAGGATATTCTTTCTAGCTCAATGGCAATGGAGATAACTCCGATAAACTCACCATTTTTGTATAAAGTAATTGCGGAATTAATGCCGGGTTTTTTACTAGTATCAAATATATAAACATCTGTCCAAATAATTTGACCAGAATTAGCTATGGCTTTTTTATACCACGATCGCTTTGGTGCATAATAGTCAGAAGTAACTAATGATGTACTGAGTAATTTTATATATTGTTTATTTTGTTGATAAGTCTCAATTAATCTGGTTGCCTGTTTGGTTTCCGGATCCCATAAGCTTTCAATATTATTTAAAATGCCCGATCGCTCTCTTTGAATTCCAAAAAAATCTCCATTAGGATAACCAAAACTTATCCAAGAAATATGAGGATTAGCTTTTAAAAAAGTCAAATAAAATGCCGTTCTTTCTTTTTTATCATCGATATCAATTATATTGGTTTCCAACATTTCTTGAATCGTGTTTTGTGTAGAAATAGTATCGGAAAAAAGTTTTTCTACTTCATCATTAACACCCCGGACAATTTCTTGATTAAGTTGGTTAACAATATTAGTAATATTTTTTCGAGAAGTTAAAGACCAAGGAATATGAATAACCGCCGCAGTAATGCTAACAGTTAATAAAATAACTCCTGCTAAAGAAGTTTTTAAACCAATGGTTTTTCGCTTTATTGCTGGCAATTTTGCCTTCATAATATTGAGATTTTTTAATGTCGATTAGTCGTTTGCTATTATTAAAAATAACTAAAGTTCAAGGTTTAACTCACGGTTTTTCCCCGATCGCGCACCAAAATACCTTTAGCGTCGTAAACATAGCTGGCGCTTTCAAAAAAGTTAAAAGGAATTTTTAAACCAATTGCCCGAGATTTTCTGAAGTTGATGGCAATATCGGGAGGAGAAACGATACCAACAGGCAATTGGTCAACTTGAGATTTGCCTTGTAAGATATCAGTCCCGTATAGGGCCGCTAGATAAGCATTACTTTCAAAGCTTACCCCTATTGCTAAAATAGCACTATTCTCCCCCGCTTTAACAACATCCGGAACCACGCTTAAAACTGGTATGCGATCAGTTAATTGGTTAATAGTAGAAATTTCTTGAAATACCGAAGTACTACCAGTAATCCAAAATATACTATTTTTCATATTTTGATCGGTTTTAATAATTTTTTCGATCGCCACAGGAATTTCCTGTTGTAAATCTTCCCGGGCAGTTTCTTGATTAACCGCGACTTCTATAATATTTATATTATATTTTTCCGCCACAGTTATTAAAGGCTTAAACTGGGTTTCGATCGCACTTTTATTTTGCTTATCATACATTACCGCAATATTCATTAAAGATGGTTTTAGTTTTTTTAGATAAGCCATCTGTACTTCTACTGGCACATTTAGGGAAGTAAACGCAATATTACTATTACTACCTTTTTCATAATCTTTCATTTGCCCCAAAATTACCGGGTCTTTAGCACAAACCGAAACCACCGGTATAGCCTTATTTGGTTGCATAATTTTAAAATTATTATACAAAAAATCCGCCGATTCTGAACCCATTGCAAAAATTAAATCAAATTTTTCTGCTTTTGCTAATGCTAAAGCTTTCTCTCCCAATTCCATTTTTTGCTCAAAATTCACCACCGTAAAAACAGCCGGAATTTTTTTGTTATGAAAAAGATCAAGAATAGTACTCATTGCCGTATTATATGCAGAAGACTGTCTAGGAAACATCACAAATATTTTCTTTTTTAATCCCTGTTTTTCCTGGCTATTTTCAACTAATTTAAATTCCAAAGGATTATTAGAATCTGTTAACATTTTCCAGTCTTTTTCAGTTTCTGGATTTAATTTAAACCAATCAATTAGATTATTATCTGGTATTTTTTCTGATTCTACATTATTGAGATTATTATTTATGTTGTTATTACCCTCAGCACCAGAATTATTATTATCCTCAGCATTGACTAATTTTGCTGAAAAATTTATGCCTCCTACCAGGGAAGCCAGAAAACTAGCGCCAAAAAATAGTAAAAAATTTCTTCGGTTAAAAAACATAATGATTATTTCAGGTAAATTACTGGTTTTAAAATTATAATTTATTTAAGAGGAAAACTGCCTAGAGTTGGCCCTAGACTAGATTAGGAAATTAAAATTTTATAATTGTTATTACTAAGTATTTAATTCTTTATCAGGAAAAAAATATTTTATCAATATATAAAAAAACCGACTTAAGTAGGTTGGGTTCAGGTACAAAACCCAACGAAAAACCAGTAGGTTGGGTTCAGGTACAAAACCCAACCCAAAATTAGAATTAAAAAAACATCTAAACACCAACAACAGGCAAACCGGCTAAAGCCATTGCCACTTCATTATCACTATATTGGGTATCCTGCAAAATTCCTGCCTGATAATCCATATATGCCTGCATATCAAAATTACCATGACCGCACAAATTAAACAGAATTGTTTGACTAACACCTTCTTCTTTGCATCGTAAAGCCTCATCTATTGCCACCTTCACAGCATGATTAGCTTCCGGTGCCGGTAAAATTCCCTCAACTTGAGCAAAAGTTATTCCTGCCGCAAAACAACCTAATTGTTTTTCGGCACGGGCCTCAATTAAACCTAACTCAATAACATGACTTAATAAAGGTGCCATCCCATGATAACGTAAACCCCCAGCATGAATACCTTCTGGAATAAAAGAACTACCCAAAGTATGCATTTTTACCAAAGGCGTTAAATGTGCAGTATCGCCAAAATCATAAGCGTATTTACCGCGAGTTAAAGTCGGACAAGCCGCAGGTTCCACAGCTATGAACTTAATATGTTCTCTTTCGCCGCGTAATTTAGCACCGATAAAGGGAAAAGTAATACCAGCAAAATTACTACCTCCGCCAGTACAACCAATTACAATATCCGGATAATCTCCCGCCATTTCTAACTGAAGTAAAGCTTCTTGTCCTATTACAGTTTGGTGTAACAAAACATGATTTAAAACACTACCTAAAGCATATTTAGTTTTATCATCCTGTACTGCTACTTCCACCGCTTCACTAATAGCAATTCCTAAGCTACCGGTATTATCTGGATGTTGAGCTAAAATATTTCTTCCTGCTTGGGTTTCTTCGCTAGGACTAGCTATTACTCGCGCCCCGTAGGTTTCCATAAAAGCACGGCGATAGGGTTTTTGTCGATAGCTGACTTTTACCATATATACAACTATTTCTAAGCCAAATAGTGCGCCAGCAAAGGCTAAAGATGACCCCCACTGACCTGCGCCTGTTTCTGTAGTTAGGCGTTTGATTCCAGCTTGTTTGTTATAATAAGCTTGGGGAATAGCAGTGTTAGGTTTGTGACTACCAGCAGGGCTAACTCCTTCGTATTTGTAATAGATTTTGGCAGGTGTATCGAGGGCTTTTTCTAAGCGTCTAGCGCGATAAAGTGGAGTAGGTCGCCATTGTTGATATATTGATTGTACTTGCTCAGGAATTTCTAGCCAGCGTTCTAAGCTGACTTCTTGTTGTATTAATGCCATAGGAAATATTGGCTCTAAATCTTCTGGGCCAATAGGTTTACCTGTACCAGGATGAAGTACCGCAGGCGCAGGAGTTGGGAGATCGGCTTGAATGTTATACCAAGCTGTAGGCATTTTGTCTTCTGAAAGTAGATATTTAATTGTCGGCATAATTGGAACTACTATTTTTGATAATTTTTTGTATTGTTTATTATCAGGGTTAATTTTTGCTTATTATTTAAAGTTAAACAAAAATAAATATTGATAGTTAAGATAGTTTGAAAAAAAACACCCCAGCTTGATTTTTTGGCTGAGGTGTTAGGTTTAGAAAATAGTTATTTTGGAAAAACTCAAGCTTCTATTTTGACGGAAATTATTTTATCACCTTGACGGATAGCATTAACTACTTGCATATCTGCTGTTTGGCCAAAAACTGTATGTTTTCCGTCTAAATGAGGCTGGGGAGAATGGCATATAAAAAATTGACTGCCGCCAGTATCTTTACCTGCATGAGCCATTGACAAAGTGCCAGCTAAGTGCTTATTAGGATTAATTTCGCACTTGATTTTATAGCCAGGGCCACCCCTGCCGTCGCCGTTAGGACAGCCGCCTTGAATCATAAAATTAGGTATAACGCGATGGAAATTTAAGCCATCGTAAAAGCCTTTGTTTGCTAAATCAACAAAATTTTTCACAGTGTTAGGGGCATCTTTGTCAAAAAGTTCTAAAGTAATTTTCCCCTTGTCTGTTTCCATGATGGCGCGGGTCATTGTTTTTCCTGTCGCGATAAATAGGTTTGAAATGGGCTGATTGAGTCTATTTAATTAAATTTTGTGAAATAGACCTAAGACAGCTTAGGTTATTTTACCAGGTCGATCGCATAAACTTATTGGTTGCGATCGCTGCCCAAAAATTTAATAATCTAAGGGTAAACCATAACTTTCCAAAGTTGCCCCATCTTTGAGTAAGGCTTGTATTTCTTTATCAGCTTGAATGTTACCTTTTGCCAATACTAAAGCCCTTTGGGTGACTTTACTAACCCAGTGCAAGTCATGGGAAGCTATTAATAATATTTCCACGGGTAATTGGGGCAAAATTTTAGCTAGATGCCGTCGCCATAGAGGATCTAACCCGGCTGTGGGTTCATCCAAAATTAAAATAGAAGGTTTGAGGGCTAATACCGCAGCTAGGGCTGCTAAACGCTTTTGACCTCCGGAAAGTTGATTTGCTGGGCGATGGGCGTATTTTTCTAGGCCAAATTCTGCTAAAAGTTTGCTGGCTTTAGCTTTAGCTTCCATCGAGGTGATGCCATAGTTACGCGGACCAAAGGTGATATCTTCTAAAAGTGTGGGCATAAATAATTGATCGGCGGGGTCTTGAAAGGCAAAACCTACTTTTGTACGTATTTGGGGCAAATTAGCTGGTTGAAGGAGGATATTTTCTATCCAAATTTGTCCAGTTTGGGGTATTTTTAAACCGACTAGATGCTCTAACAGAGTGGTTTTGCCGGTACCAGTTGGACCTAAAAGAGCGATGCGATCACCTGGTTTTAAGCTAAAAGATACATTTTGAAAAACTGGCTCTTGTTGAGGATAGGCAAAACTTAAACCCTCCACATTTACCCCTGTTTTCGACATACACCAACACCACAAAAATTATTAAATCCAGTATGATGTAAGGGTAAGACTAATAGCAGTAAGGATAACCAACCATAAACTATATATTTCATGGTGGGTTAACTCAGCATCTACTGGCATCTCCCCCTGATAACCTCTGATTACCATAGCATTATAAACTCGATCGGACCGTTGCAAACTTCGTAAATATAATGCTCCTATTAAAGATGCATTAGCATAACGTAACCAAGTAATAGATCCGGCTAACCCTCGACATTGGGCTGCCCGTTGCATTCTGGTAACTTCTGCACCTAAAAGTATTAGATAATTACCCGCTAATAAGGCAATTTCTCGTAAACCTTGAGGCAGGGGTAAGGCTTTTATGGCGATGGAAAAAGATTGGCTAGGTAAGCTTAATATAAGGCTGTTTATGGCTAGTAAACAAATTAGGGAACGAATTAATAAAAAACTAGCTTTTTGCCAGCCTAAAGGTAGTGCTATGAAGCTGAGAAATATTAATTCTGTTCCTAATAATTGGGCTAATTTTTGCTTGGGTGTAGACAATATTATCGCCCAATTAATGGCGATCGCACCATATATTCCTAGCCATAGCCAAGCTTGCTGTTGTAATAAAGCTGTTCCCACTACGATCGCTAGAGTTAAATACATCCGCAAAGGAATAGAAATATTTCTCATTTTTTTGTTTACACATCTTTTGGTTTAAAAATTTCTGCAATACCAAAGGCAGCAGCAAAGGAAATTGCAGTTCCAAAAATTCCAGCGATACTGGTCCCTAAATTTTCATCTAAACCGGGTACTTTGTAATCAGGAAAAAGGGAAATCAGCAATGATTCTGCTTCTTTATCCTTAAAATTATATTGTGCAGCTACCCATTCTAAACCATCTGGTAAAGCCGAGGCAAATAGGGAAAACATACCCGCAATTAGACAAATAGTAACTATAGGAACTAACCATTTATTTAATTGTGGTTCTTCACCGGGTAATAAGTCTGGTTGAGCTATATTTATATAGGAAATCACGCCACCAGTAATTAAGCCTTCACCTACACCTATTAAAATATGTATTCCTGTCATGGCGGGTAAGACTAGGTTAGTTGGGGCAGTGCCAGATAATGCTAGTTCGATCGCGCAGGCTATGGCTGCTGCTACTACGCTAATACCTGCGGCTATTCCCCCAGCTAAAGGTAAACGTTTTTTTGAGCCACCTAATAATCTTTGCAGGGTTTTTGTTAATATCCACCCTACCCAAACTCCTATTATTGCCATGTTAAAAATATTGGCTCCCAAGGCAGAAATACCACCATCTGCAAATAATAATGCTTGAATTAATAAAACGGTAGTAATTGATAATGTTGCTGCCCAAGGGGTTCCTAATATTATAACCGCTAATGTTGCCCCTAAAAGATGACCGCTAGTGCCGCCTGTAACGGGAAAATTAATCATTTGTGCGGCAAAAATAAAGGCAGTAGTTAAACCTAACACGGGCGATCGACGTAAGCCTAACTCGGTTTGGGAATGTTTTAGGGCTATTCCTACCGCCGTCGCACTTAATAACCCTGTTGTTGCAGCTACTGGTAGTGAAACAAAGCCATCTGGTATATGCATAGTTTAACTTTCCTAACGCAAAATTCATCCTATTTCAACAAATAGTTTTTTGTGTTTTTTTTCAATACCCCCTGAGAGGATAGGTATTAATTTTGATATTGTGCAAATCTAATGCAAATTATTTGTATTTGTTTTTTTAGGCTTGCTTAAAAACCTATTTTGATTTACTCACAAATATTTTTAAGTTTAATCTTGCTAGTTATCAACAATTCTATTTTTTTCCTTAAATTTTACTAGCTATGGCCTCTATTCAGGCGATCGGCTGTTAGCGATCATACCTATTCCCAATTAAACCTCTTTTGATATAATCTCACTTTTACCAAAACCAGTAACAAAGAAACATATCAATCTTGGGCTATTTCGTAATATAAATTAATGTAGTTTTTAGTGTAAATTCAATTATAATATACCTATTGCCTTAGCCCCTAAATTGTATTACTAACAAAATGTATAAAATGTCCCTAGAAAAACCACATATTACTTTACCTTGTAAAAATACAACAATTAAAATTAAACAAAAATTTACTTTTTTAGATTTATTTTCTGGTATAGGAGGATTTAGAATTCCCCTAGAAGAATTAGGGGGATTATGTTTAGGATATTCAGAAATAGATAAACAATCTCTTTTAGTTTATCAAAATAATTTTATTAATTCCCGCAATCAGGAGGAAATTAATTTAGGTGATATTAGAAATATAGCTAAATTGCCCTTTACAGTAGATATTCTAGTTGGGGGAGTACCCTGTCAGTCTTGGTCGGTAGCCGGAAAATTACAAGGCTTTAATGATGAAAGAGGGGAATTATGGTTTGATGCGATTAGATTAGTACGAGAAAATCAACCAAAAGCCTTTATTTTTGAAAATGTGAAAGGATTAACTTCTCCTATTCATCAAAATAGCTTTCAATATTTAATCCAAGCATTTACCCAGATAGGATATTATGTCAAATCCCATAATTTAAATTCTTACGATTTTGGTTTACCACAAAACCGAGAAAGAATATTTATTGTTGGGATAAGAAATGATATAGAAAATCATAATTATTTTAGTTTTCCAGAACCTTTACCTAAAAAAACTAAACTTTATGATGTAATAGATGGCATTTTAGATAAAAAACAGCCCATAGATAAAGTTAAATTCCCAGCAAATGTTCTATTTGGTGATAAAATACCAGTATCCAGAAATAGATTTCAAAAACAGGATGAATTAAATGATTTTTTTGTTTTTTGCGATACTAGAAATGGCCATACGACTATTCATTCTTGGGATTTGATTAAAACTACTCCAGCAGAACGTTTAATTTGTATGACTATATTAAAAAATAGACGTAAAAAAATCTATGGGCCTAAAGATGGCAATCCTTTATCTTTTACAGAATTACAAGATTTAATTCCTCAGCTTAATCAAAAAGATATTGATAGTTTAATAACTAAAAAAATCCTGAGATATGTAAATAACCCAAAAATAGGTTATGAATTTGTCAATTCTAAAAATTCATCGGGAATTAATGGTATATATAGGATATTTTTACCCCATGCTGATGCTTTTCCTACGTTAACTGCCACAGTTTCTAAAGATTTTGTCGCTAAAGCTTCTGTAGTTGCTACTCATCCAGATGAATATAAACAACTATTTATTAAAATAATATATCATCAACGTAAATATAAAGAAATATCTGGGGAAGATGCGAAAAGATTACAAGGTTTTCCCGATAATTTTATAATTCATAGTAATGAAAAAATTGCTAAAAAACAGTTTGGTAATGCGGTGTCTGTACCTGTTGTTTATCATTTAGCCAAGTCGGTTTTACAGGTAATAAAAATTTATTAAAATGTGCAAATATATTAAGTTTACTAGAATAGATATGTATATAGATATGTATAATAATAAAGGAAAAGGAAAAAGAAAAGTGTAATAAGGTTTTTGCCTGTTGCCTCTTGTGTCTTTTCACTAGATAATTTACTGGGAAATAATACTTACTTGATAAAATTATGAATCCAGAATCTACTTTAAATCAGCTAAAAGACTCTCTCCCAGCCGGACAAATGCCTTCTAGCTATGGGGTGTACTTTAAAAATACTCTAGTAGCCCTATGTCATGCCCTCGAAGATCATATTTTGTCGGTCAATAATGGACAAAGTGAGCAATATCCATTGGTGTTGGTGACGTTTCAGCAGGGGAAATGGTATTTGCAGGAAGCCGATCACTATCAGGATATTGCCCAGTGTTCTCGTCATGTAGTTATTTGTGCTGTACCGGATAGTGGTTTTGCTACCCATAAAACCAGTCAATTAGAAAATGTTTCTTTAGTGAATTTAGACGCGATCGATAGTTTAGTAAATGAATGGAATTTAATTATTGTCGCCCCAACTTATAAGGCAATGTTATTATGTCACGAACTTTCAGATGATGCCTATTTACCTGATTGTCAACCAGAAGTAGATGCAGAACGAAAATTTTATGGTTTATGGACTTTTGACCAAAATATAGTTCCCAAGGCAGCAGAAATTTTAATAGAAAGAATACGCCCTTATAATGCTGCCTTAGCCGATCGCCTCCATGCCATGCAAACAGAAATTTTAAATACTGTCGGTCCACCTCTAGCAGATATGAGCGGTGTAGTATCTCGCATTCTTAATTATTTACAAACTTCTCAACAACAACTAATTACAGTTAATCGTCAAAATCGGGAATTATGGGAATTAGAAGGGCAAGCCAAGCGAGTTAGTCGTAATTTGAATGCCAATAAATTACAGGCTTTTCTGAGAATGGCACAACGAGTAGATGAACGAGATAAAGCTAATCCTTTTGCATCTTTACAAGTGGCAGCTTTATCAGAAACTTTAGGGCAAATATTAGATTTACCGACAGTAAAATTAAGGCGTTTACGTTTAGCGGGTTTATTATTTCGCATTGGGTTAGTATCAGCACCCCCAGAGATATTTCAACAAACTGCTAGGGAAATGGATGCAGCTACTTTAGCATTTTGGCGCGATCGAGTTTCTATTACTGCCCAACTGTTAGAAGCGATGCCAGAATTAACCGCAGTTCGCGAAATTGTTGCTCATCAAAAAGAGTTTTGGAATGGTAGTGGTAAACCTGATGGTTTAAGACATGAAGAAATACCAATAGAATCGCGTATTTTAGGGTTAGTTTCCTATTTTCAAGAGCTTACCCAAGCTAGAGGTTCTCGTGGTGCTTTGAGTCCAGGAGAAGCTTTAGCAAACTGTCAAGAACTCAGTGGCGATCGCTTCGAGCCGTCTTTAGTTGATTCTCTTGCTACTGTTATTCGTCTTGCTGAAATTGGGATGATGAAACTTCCGGATAAACCTAGTCAAATGCCTAATGTTTGGCTGGAATAGGTAGGCGGCAGGGGAGCAGCGGTTCGGCTGCGCTCACCGACCAGGGGGAAAGGGAGCAGAGGGGAAAGGGAGCAGCGGTTCGGCTGCGCTCACCGACCAGGGGGAAAGGGAGTAGGGGGGAGTTTATTTATATTATTGATTTATCATTCAATTAATTGAATAACCCGCCCCTACATAAATTTTCCTCAAAAATATGGGATTGAGAAAATTTTAATAAACTTGTAGGGGCGGTTTTTGCCATAAATTATGATACTAGATGATAATATAAATAAACCCGCCCCTACTTTATCGATTAATTAAAAAATAGAAAATTGTAGGAGTAGTGTAGATACAAACCATCAGAACGATCGCACATTATGTACTAATTAGTAAAACAATTAACCTGAAATTTAAAATACTTGTTTTTTTCTTACCTAAGTGATATATTAACAAATAAGAGATAAATTTAGGTATTTATTTTATTTAAGTTTAGAAAATGATAGATATCACAGGAATTCGTAACGGCACAATTAAATCTTTATGTGGGGTAAATTTAGCGGGTGCGGATTTAGCGGGGGCTAATCTTAATGATGCTGATTTGTCTCAAACTAATTTAATGGGAGCCAATTTAGCTGGTGCTAATTTGCGCGGGGCAATAGTACGAGCAAATTTACGGGGGGCTGATTTAACTGGTGCAGATTTAAGGGGGGCTGATTTTCGTAATGCTGATTTACGGGGAGCTATTTTAATAGATACCAATGTTGCAGAAAGTAGTTTTGCTGGTGCGTTTATGATGGGGGCTATTTGTCCTAATTTAGATTTCAGTGGTGTTGATTTACGCTATGCTGATTTACGGGGCGCAAATTTAACTAGGGTTATTTTACAAAGTGCGGAATTAAGTAATTCTAATCTTTCTGGTGCTGATTTGTCCCACGCAGATTTAGAAGAAGCTAATCTTAATGGGGCCGTATTACGGGGTACTAATTTAACGGAAGCTAATTTATTATGTGCCCAAATAGAAGATACTCAATGGCATGGGGTTGTACTAGATGGCGCTTGTTTAGAAGGTACGGCCCTATTGGGATAAATCCAGGTAAGGAAAAAAGGATATTAAAAATTTAAGTTGACCTGGGCTTTGTCTAGCTATGCTTATCATGGTGATAAGCACAAGCTATTGTAACAATTTTTAATAATACGCTATAATAGCGTTTGTAAGCAAAAAAAGTGCAGACACAATGGTATCGGCTTTGTTTAACAGCACATCATTTCAGGCTCAAAGTGGCGATCGCCTTGTTAGTAAAGTAGCTCAAGGTGCGATCGCTGCGTTGTTCAAACGTTCTGAAAAAATCCAAGCAAATGTCAGAGCCGAACCTGTGGCAAAATTATTGCAAGGTAGTGTAGATGGTTTTGACTTTATTGGCCAAGGCATGGAGATGTATAACGGTTTGCGGATAGAAGTTATGGAACTTTATCTACAAGCTGTTTCTATTGATTTTAGCGCTATTTTTACAGGTCAGGTAAAATTGCGTCAGCCTACCCAAGCTAGTATGCGCGTGGTATTAAGTCAGACTGATTTAACGGCATCTTTTAATACCCCATTTGTCATAGAAAAACTCCAGAGGCTAAAGTATGAAGATCGCCCTTTATATTTCCAAAATACCCAAATGACGATCGATGATAATAAAGCTATTCGTTTACAATCTCAAGTTACTGTAGGTAATTCTGAACAACCTGTTAATTTAGATATTACCACTTATTTAGAAGTGGAAGACAGGCGAAAAATTCAATTTGTTAATGTTCATTATGGTGGCGACGCTCAAGCAGTAGAATTAGGCAAAGCTTTAATAAATCATGTTAACAATTTGCTTGACTTAGATAAATTTGCCTTAGAAAATGCACAATTGCGAGTAGATCGACTTAGAGTACAAAATAATTCGATCGTTTTTTACGGTTCTGCTCAAATTAACCAATTTCCTCGTGGTAAGCGTTAAAATAAACAAGGCGTTGATAGTTCATAAATAGTTCATAGTGAGGACTTTAGTCCTCATTTTTTTTGATGGTCTAAAGTCTTCACTAAATTATTTGTGAGGATAATTTTAGCAGGCGATCGCAATCCTAAAATTTTATTAGGCTTATTTAGCTTTAGCTTTCTAATTTTTATCCTGGGAATTTTTATCATCAACTTTAGGAACAAAGTCGGGACGTTCTTTATCTTCCCAGCCAGGGGGACGTTTAGAATTATACCACGCGATCGAACCTATACTAACCGCAGCCACAAAACCAGTAATAAGCACTGCTAGGGGTATAAATAAATTACCTTCCATTTATCTGACACCTTTTTGGCAAAGTTTAATATTATTTTAAACGTTAATAGCTGCAAAATTAAGATTTTTTATTTATATATTAAAAAATATCGGCTGCATCTGTGTAAAAATCGTTGTTGCGCTTTAGCGCTTTTATTGGACTATGCCCAAAAATTATAATTACTTATATAGTCACAATATTTTTTTCCCAGAGATACACCCAAAATATCGATATATTTTTACTAATTATTGGGGGCAAATAGGAGAAACCCATTTATGTCATGGTTAGAAATAATATTAATACTTATAGGTAGTTTTTGCCTTGGTTCCATACCATTAACTAGCTATATTGTCAAGTTATTAACCGGAAAAAAATTAAATCAACTAGGAACAGAAAATATTAGTGTATCTGCGGCATTTTTACATGGGGGAAAATTAGCAGGAATTACGGCAGTTGTAGCAGAAGCAAGTAGAGGTATTTTACCAGTTGTAATTACCAAAATTTATTTCCCTGAATACCCAGCTTTACAAATTTTGGGGTTAATTTTTTTAGTACTAGGAAGATATGCGATCGCTAAAGGTGGAGGCGTAACAAATATTACCTGGGGAGTTTTAATATATTCTCCCAAAGTATTATTAGCATCAGCCATAACCGGATTACTAATTTGGTATCTGGGAAAAAACCTATCATTACATAAATCCTATCATAAATGGCGATTATTGGGTGTTCGTTGGGGCTGTTGTAGTGGTCCGATATGGGTGTGGTGGTGGCATTTTTCCCTAGCAGAATTTATCTCTGCTGTAATATTAGCTTTTTTACTAATAATAATTAATCTTCGTCAAGGTGATGATATGGCTTTAGCACAAAAACTAAAATTATTTTCTCTTAATAGTAAGTTAAATGTTAAAATATGCGGAGAAAAAGCTACCCGTTTAGCAAAATTAAAACAAGCAGGCTTTAATATTCCCGATGGCTGGGTATTACCGGTAAGTGATATAAAAATAGAAAATCCAAAATTACCTAGTTTTGATTTTCCTGTAATTGTCAGATCTTCGGCAGTGGGAGAAGATAGCGATAGTAATTCTGCCGCAGGACAATATTTAACTATTGGGCCTGTATATAATTTGATTGAATTACAAGATGCTATTAATAATTGTCGCGCCTCTTATCAGCGATCGCCTGCTATTGCCTATCGTCGCCAAAGAGAAATATCTGATCATGGCATGGCGATATTAATTCAAAATTATATTAACAGCCAAGTTGCCGGAGTCATGTTTACCCGTAATTCCTTAGATGGCGGCAGTCAAGTAATTATTGAAGCCTTGCCAGGAAGTGCAGAAAGTGTCGTTGGTGGTAAATGTACTCCCATCCATTGGGAAATAGAATTTAGTTCAGATACACTTTTAGAACAAAGTTTAAATGCTATTAAAAATAATGCCATTAAAAATAATCCAATTTTACCCCTAGAAATTATAGCAGAATTGGTGAAAAAAGCGCGGGAAATTGAAACATTTTTTCATGGTTTACCCCAGGATATCGAATGGTGTTGGGATGGGGAAAAAATCTGGATTTTGCAAAGTCGTCCTATTACTAATTTACGACCAATTTGGACAAGAACGATCGCCGCCGAAGTGATACCAGGGGCAATTCATCCCCTTACTTGGTCAATAAATCGCCCTTTAACCTGTGGCGTTTGGGGAGATATTTTTACTATAGTTTTAGGTAAAAAAGCAGTAGGTTTAGATTTTAATGAAACCGCTACTTTATTGGCTTCCCATGCTTATTTTAATGCTACTTTATTAGGGGAAATATTTCGGATGATGGGTTTACCGGAACAGGGGTTAGAGTTTTTATTACGAGGTCAAAAAATGGGTAAACCGCCCCTATCTCAGATATTAGTTTCTGTCCCTGGTTTGTGGCGTTTAATGCAACGAGAAATTAAGTTAAATCAAGAATTTAATCGAGATTTAGTAAATATATTTTTACCCGCTTTACAACAGTTGGATAATGATAATATTGCTAATTTCACGCCAGGAGAATTATTAGATAGAGTTGCCGCAATTCAGAAGTTATTAAAACCAATTACTTATTATAATATTTTAGGGCCGATCGGGTTAGCCATTAGAACAGCTATATTTCGAGTTAATGATGATTATTTACCGAAAGATACTATGGCAGAAATTGTTTCAGTAAAGGAATTAGAAAAATTAGCAGATACATTACAAAAAACGGGTAAAGTTAATCAGGAAAATAATAGGATTTTTTCGGATGAATTAGAAATAGCTTTTCAAAATTGGTTAAATAAATATGGTTATTTAAGTGAAGTAGGTACAGATATTTCTGTCGCTACCTGGCGAGAAAAACCCGAAACTTTTCGGCAATTATTGTTAAAAATGGCCACAAAACCGGGGAGTATTAATAATCAACAAACCAGTAGTTTATCTATGGGGTGGTGGGAAAAATGGCGATTAAATCAATGTTGGGAAAGGGCTAGGGTAAAGGGCAAAATTGGAGAAATATTTACCCGTTTATTAGCGCATTTACGCTGGACTTTTTTGGCTATAGAAAATTATGGTTTAGAAAATCAGGTTTTGGAAAAAAAAGGGGATATTTTTTATTTAGAATATAAAGAAATTCAAGAATGGGTAAGTTTTGGTGCAAATTACACACTTAAGGATAAAATAAGGGCAAGACGCATAAAATTAGAAGAGGAGCGCGATCGCCCTGTTCCTAATGTGGTTTATGGAAATTTAATTCCTACAGGCGATCGTGCGCCATCCTTCCTTTCTCCTGTAACTTCAGAAACGGGAATTTTACAAGGAATACCTGCTAGTATCGGTTGTGTCGAAGGCTACATTAAAATATGTCGCAATGTCACTGATAATTTATCTACTGATGAAAAATTTATTATGGTGGTACCCTATACCGATGCTGGCTGGGCACCATTATTATTAAATGCAAAAGCAATTATAGCGGAAGTCGGCGGGCAGTTATCTCATGGTGCCATTATCGCTAGGGAATATGGAATTCCCGCAGTAATGAATATTCCAGAAGCAACTACTCGTTTACAAAACGGGCAAAAGGTGAGGGTAGATGGCTTAAAAGGTACTGTGGAAATATTGAATTAATCATATTGAATTAATAATATTGAATTTTTACTAATTTTTAACTATATCTACTCCTAAAAACCCTCATAAAAATTTCTAAAAACCAAGAAAACGGGTTTTTACCAGAGTTTGTACCTGATAGCAATATCTCGGAAAAAATACCGTTTTCTGAAGGTTTTTGCTAGGCGATCGCGTATAATAGACTTCTTGCGAAACTAAAAAAATAATCATTTCTTGTTAAGAAAACATCAATCTTTCTGGCTTTTGCCTCTTGCCTCTTGCCTGACTTTCGCAAGAAGTCTAATATATCAGCTAATTATTAACGATTTCGCTGGTAAAAACTGACAACTTTCTGCACATAAGTAGCTGTTTCACCACTTTGGCAAGCTGTGGATGTACCAGTCATCCACCAACAAGCCGATCGCTGCACTGCCAATAACTCATTATTGCCAGCTTTTTTGTATTCATCCTGTAACAGATCTCGGACAATACAAGTTACAATAGCTCTGGCTTTATTGCGATCGGCTTCAAATTGTTGTGGCGTTAATTCCTGTTTAATACATAATTTTGACCACCTGGGAATATTACCCGGTAACACTTGCCAAGCGCTATACATTCCATCATTAGGGCGTTGGGGTGGCGCAGCTTGCCGCAATGCTTCCACTAATGCTTTAACTTGGGCTTCACTAGGCTGTTGTGCCGACACTGGGACTGCACTTAACCCCATACTTGTAATTAATCCACTTAATAGCAGATATTTGGCTTTTGTGATTAATTTGACATTCATAAACACATCAACAATGGTCTTCAAAAAAAATCACTCCATTAGTCCCATGAAGATTTTTCTCTGAAGGATGAACTATTAATTTTAAATAATACTATGTGTATAAAAATTTGATACATTACCTTTTCAAAATTATCGAAGTTCGGATGTAGGCGATATTTTTCTACCTACATCCTATTAACTGTAATATCAGCTAACGCGGCCCTGCTTTAATAGCAGAATTAGCT
>CAWUOF010000023.1:0-16724 GCA_963923765.1 uncultured bacterium
GGGCAGGGGGGAAAGGGGAGATTTGTTAGTAGCAAAAACTTATATATATACTTACAATTCTAAATTTCTCCTCTGCCCCCATGCCATAATGCCCCATGCTATAATGCCCAATTCTACATTCTAAATTCTAAATTCTACATTTCCCATGCCCAATACCCAATGCCCAATAATAAATTAAGCTACTTTAATTCCAGGGGAATCGATGACAACTTCGGCCATCGTGAAATCACGCTTAATTTTTAGATTATTGAGATAAGAAATAGGATCATCGGCATTAAAAGTACTGCCATCAAACAGTTGAATAGTACCGCGATTATATTTCATATCTAGTACACCGAGTTCCCGTGCAGCCGTGCTAAACACACTTACACGACAGACACGCTCCAGAATTTCCAACCAGTTGCGGGGGAAAGGAATATCACCCCAACGCGCCATTTGTACCATTTGCCAGAGATGCTCTGTGCGGCTGGGGCGATTAACTCCATCACCGAAGAACAAATGGTGAGCATATTCACGCATTGGTTGATCTAAATTACAGCTAACAGAATTAGGGTCGCCTAACTGAATATAATCTGCATTGGTACTGACATATTCCCTACCGGCAACAATTTCGCTAATTTCCTGGGCATTAGCAGGATCCGCACAATATTTACCAGCTTCTAGTAAAGCTTTAACTAAGGCAATATGGGTATTGGGATAAGCTGCCGCCCAGTCTTCCCGAACACCGAGAACTTTACCGGGGTGTCCTGGCCAGATTTCTAAATCTGTAGCTACTGTAAAACCTACACCTTCCATAGCAGCCCGCAGGTTCCAAGGTTCACCAACACAGTAACCGTCAATACTACCGGCTTGCAAATCTACTACCATCTGGGCGGGAGGTAAAGTTTTTAAGTTCACATCCCGATCGGGGTCAATACCGCCAGAAGCCAACCAATAACGCAGTAACATATTATGCATAGAAGATGGATGTACCATCCCCATGCGGTGCATAACATTGGGCGAATCTAGGAGATATTTTTTAAAATCGGCCAAGGTATATATTCCTTGGTCGTAGAAACGTTTACATAAAGTAATCGCATTACCATTGCGGGTCATGGTTAAGGAACTGACCACAGGTAAGGGGCGATTTTCATGGCCACCCAAGGTTAACCAAATGGGCATTCCCGAAGGCATTTGGGCTGCATCTAAAAAACCACCGGCTAGGCCATCGACTATACCGCGCCAACTGGTTTCGCGGACTAGAGTAACTTCATCTAAGCCATGTTTGGCAAAAAAGCCTTTTTCTTTAGCTACAGCTAAGGGGGCGCAGGCTGTTAATGGGACAAAGCCAATTTCTAGGTTTACTTTTTCTAAGCCGTGACGGGCAATAGCGGCGGCTTTTCTGGCCCGTAGTTTTTTGATGCGTTTTTGTTGGTTGAGGAAATAAATCATTTCACTCCGCAAGCTGTAATAGCTGGGATGGTTAACTACTTCCATCCGCTTGCGGGGGCGGGGTATATCTACATCTAGGATTTGTCCGATTTTGGATTCTGGGCCATTAGTTAACATCACTATGCGATCGGACAGTAATACTGCCTCATCCACATCGTGAGTTACCATTACGGCAGTAACTTGGTTTTCTTCGCAGATTTGCATTAATTTTTCTTGCAAATTACCGCGAGTTAAAGCATCTAAAGCCCCGAAAGGTTCATCTAATAGCAATAATTTCGGACGGATAGCCAGGGCGCGAGCAATACTTACCCGTTGTTTTTGGCCGCCAGACATCATACCTGGTTGCTTATCGGCATGAACTCGCAACCCCACCATATCAATATGTTGCTCAACTATGGCGCGTTTTTCGGCTGTGGGTAAATGTCCGAGGACTTCATCTACTGCTAAGGCGATATTTTCTCTAGCTGTTAGCCAAGGTAGTAAGGAGTAGTTTTGAAACACTACCATGCGATCGGGGCCGGGGCCGGTGATTCTTTGTTGTTCCAAAGTCACTAAACCGTCTGTAGGTAAATCTAAACCTGCGATCATATTCAATAGGGTAGATTTACCACAACCGGAGTGACCTATTAAAGAAATAAATTCACCTTTTTTTATTTGTAAATCTATTCCTTTTAAGGCTATGTACTTGCCACCTCCGGAGAGGTTAAAAACTTTTTCTATTTGGTCTACGGCTACAAATACTGACATATTTTTTACTATTTTTGTGGCGATGAATGTATTAGGTTTGATGAGATTGTGTGCTAATGGTTATTAACTTATTACTTATTAACCATTAGCTTTGTTATTTATTATTTCTGATCATCAGGAACTACTTTTGTGCCGATAAATGCCATCAACCTGTCTAAAAGTAAACCGACAACACCGACATAAACTAGGGCTACGATAATGTCACTGGTGCGACCAACGTTGTAAGCATCAAACATGAAATAACCAATGCCTACACCGCCTGTAATCATTTCTGCGGCCACAATTGCTAACCAAGCTAAACCTATGCCTATTCGTAAACCTGTGAAGATATAGGGAACAGCGGAAGGTAATACAATCTTGACGAAATATTTTTGTTGAGATAGACGTAAAACGCGGGCAACGTTTTTGTAATCTTGGGGTATTTGTTGTACTCCAACTATGGTGTTCATCAATATTGGCCAAACAGCAGTGATAAAAATCACGAAAATAGCTGATGGTTCTGATTGTTTAATGGCGGCTAAAGCGATGGGCAACCAAGCTAAAGGTGGAATAGTCCGGAGCAATTGGAATAAGGGGTCTACGGCTTTGAAGATAACCGGATTAACTCCTACTAATATTCCTACTACTATTCCGACAATTCCAGCTAATGAGTAACCTATTCCTACTCGTTTGAGACTAGCAGCAATTTGCCAGAATAAGCCTTTAGCTGTTCCTTCCTTGTCGGGAAAAGCAAAGGGATAAAATATCCGGTTCCAACTTTCTTGGAAAACTTTGATTGGGCCTGGTAATGTGGATTCAGGACTTAGAGTAAATATTTGCCATAGTAATAAGAAAATCCCGATCGCAATCAGTGGTGGCACGATGTTAGGTGATTGTTTTTTTAGATAGGCAATTGCATTATCTACTATATTGTCGTTGCCATTCCGTCTGGAATTTACAGCCATTGCGTTCTCCTGAATATAATTTTTTACTGCACAGCGATGAGATACATTAATGGCAAAAGCCCTCAAAAATTTAGTTAAAAACAATTATTTTAACTGTGTCTTTTGCCTACTTGCTTTTTAGAAAAAACTAAGATTTTTTGCCAATTTTGAGACTCTTTAAATAGGCAATCGGGTCGTCTGGATTAAAAGTTACGCCGTCAAAGAATTTCTCAGGCCCCTTAGAAGGACTCTTGGGAATTTCTGCTTCTGCAATTCCCATTTCTTTTGCGGCTTCTCGCCATAAATCTTCGCGATTAACTTCTTTAATCAATTTTTTAGTATCTAAATCTAAGGGTAGATTTCCCCAGCGTTGGTTTTCTGTTAAAAACCAAAGATCGTGGCTTTGATAGGGATAGGAAGCATTACCTTTTTCCCAGAAACGCATAATAAACGGACTATTTTCTTCAACTCGACCATCACCGTAGTCAATTTTTCCTTTCAGGCGATCGATAATATCTCCTACAGGTACTTTGGCATATTCATCCTTAGAAACTATTTCCGCCATTTCTTGACGATTTTCCATCTTGTCGCACCATTGCTGGGCTTCCATAATAGCTTTCAAAATAGCTTTAACTGTTTTGGGATTTTTATCAGCCCAATCTTGACGGAAAGTTAAAGCTTTTTCAGCATGATCTTTCCAGATTTGTCCTTGAATAAGTGCTGTATATCCTACTTTTTGTGTAATTGCTCGTTTATGCCAAGGTTCACCAACGCTAAAACCTTGAATATCTCCAGTTTGCATATTGGGTACCATCTGGGAACCGGGCACAATTTGGATAACTACATCATTATCTGGATCTATGCCTCCTGCTGCTAACCAATAGCGCAGCATCATTTCGCTAGTACCACCTTTAAAGGTATGAGCAAAACGTAGGGGTTTACCTGCCTGTTTTGCTTTGTCTGCTTCTGCTTTTAAAGCAGAATTATCTAATTTTACGCCACTGGCTTTTAGGCTTTCTGCTAATGTTATACCTTGCCCATCTATATTTAATCTTAATGGCAGTATCATTGGTATTTTTTTGTTACCCTTGGTGATGGTACCTAATGCCATTAAATATGGCATGGGAGTTAATACCATTGCACCATCTAAACCACCACCACTGGGATCTAATTCCAGTTTATCTCTGATTACTGCCCAAGATGGTTGTTTGGTTAGGTTTATATCTGGTACTCCATATTTGGCAAAAAAGCCTTTTTCTTTAGCAATAATTATAGGTGAAGCATCGCTTTGGCCGATAAAACCAATATTTGCTGTTTTGGTTTCTGGTGCTTGATCTGGTGCAATATTAGCCGCAGGTGCTTGGGTTGCTTGGGTTGATGTGTTGGTTTTATTTGCTTCTGGAGGATCGCCTAAACATCCTTTTAGAAGTACGGAACCTGCACCAGAGGCGATCGCTGTTGCTATAAATTTGCGGCGTGAAAATTGACTGGAATAATTAGACATTTACTCTCCTTTTTGTCTATAGGTATAATAGAGGTCTGCACCATAAACCTATTTAGGTTTTGGCTTGATTTAGCACTGCTGCATGGTTAGGCAGGACACTAAAAACTCATAATGAATATGAGTTATTTAGTTAAAAGATTTATAGTTGGCACAACTAGAAATTTCACTATGGTTACGGGTTCAATCGATCGCCTTTTTATTGGGATGAGAATTTGTTAAAGGTAAGCTTACCGCATTTCTATAACAATTTGATACTTGTAAACAACAATTTTTAAATAAATATTAAATTGAATATATAAGTATTTTTTTAAGTTACCGTATTTTTAGCGTTTTTTCGTTAAACTATTAGTTTTTATTGATGTAAACTATTGATAAGAACAGATAAGTAATTATTCTGGTTATCTGGATGGTATTTTATTTTATAGATCTAATACTATTATTATCATTATTAATTCCTTGAATTTACTAATATTTCGACGATCCGGAAAAATCAAAGTAAGTCTTTGTTGATGGCAATACATATATATAAAGTGTCTGGAAGGAAAATATTTTTAGCCCAAAATTAAATCAACTATATGGCCCGAATTTGCCCCTAAATTGTTGGCGTCTGGTATTAGGGAGATATTTTAGTAGGGATGTAAATATAGCAGACGAGAGAGCGGTGAAAATAAGGAAATTAAATTAATTTTGAAAATAAGAATGGGGCGGGGCGATGGAGATATTCAATAATGAGGTGGGGCTGATTTTTTAGAGAAATTTACTTGTTTATTTTTGCTGGCAGCGATCGAAATAAATTTGTGAGACGCGATCGCCTGGGTTTTGCTTGAGACAATTTGCCAATAATTCTGCCGCTATATTTATATTTCCTTGGTTATACAGTGATAAAGCTTCTGTAAATATTTTTAAAGTTTTTAATTTACCCTCTTTAATTTCTGGTATATCCGCATCAAATACTTCATAAACTGTCACTGATTGCAATTTTCCTTTTACCTTTACATTATCAATAATCCGAATTGCATAATTATGATAATTTTGCAATTTTGTATAAGTTTGTTCAGTAATTAATAATGATACTCCATAATTTTTTGTTAAACTTTCTACTCTTGAAGCTAAATTTACGGCATCACTAATTACTGTAGTATCCATTCGATTT
Organism: uncultured bacterium; assembly: GCA_963923765.1. Classification (GTDB taxonomy): domain Bacteria; phylum Cyanobacteriota; class Cyanobacteriia; order Cyanobacteriales; family CAWUOF01; genus CAWUOF01. The sequence goes on from CAWUOF010000023.1 coordinate 5,759, forward strand.
TGACCGCCAACAGTTCCTAGCATCAAGGAACCTGTATTAATGCCAATACCGATTTTAATTGGCGCATAGCCAGAATTAGTGCGATTTTGATTATATATTTTTAGTCTTTCTAACATAGAAATTCCGGCTTTAACTGCGTTATCTGCTGCACCGCTAAATAACGCCATAATTGCATCACCAATATATTTATCTATAAAACCTTTATTTTCAATAATAGCCGGTTCCATCCGAGACAAATAGGAATTGATAAATTTAAAATTATCCTCTGGTGTCATAGTTTCGGAAATAGTTGTAAATTCTCTTATATCCGAAAATAATACCGACATTTTTAATTGCACTTGGTCGCCTAATTTGACATCGATAATGCTAGATTTTTCTAAAAACTGGAGAAACTGACTAGGCACAAAACGCTGATAAGCTTGATTTAATTCAACTAATCTTTTTTCGTTGTTACTAACTTCGGTATAAAGTTTGGCATTTTTAATAGAAATTGCTGCTTGTCCTGATAATAATTGTAATATCTGTACTCTTTCTGGGGTAAATGCTCCAATAGTAAGATTATTTTCTAAATAAACAATACTCACTAATTGACCTTGATTGATTAAGGGTACACATAAAATTGATTTTGGTTGTTTTTGTTTAATATAAATATCGTTATTAAATTTACTTTCTTGGCTGGCATTGCTTAATACTATACTTGCTTGTGTACGCAGTACATAATTAACGATTGTTTGGGAAATATTTGGATATGTTTCTAGGGGTATTGAGGTAAAAATAGTGATTTTTTCTGAGTCGATATCTCCAAATGCTTCTATTAATAATTTACTGTTATTGTTTAATATTAAATAACCCTTTTGTGCCCCAGCATTTTCTAGTAAAAGTTTCATTAAATTAAAGAGTAATTTATCTAGGACTATTTCCCCAGAAATTGTATTAGTTGCTTTAATTATTGTATCGATATCGAGATGATAACTAGAACCACTGGTGGTTACTTCTAATTTATCTTTGTAATTTATAAGTTGAATTCCGGTTAAAAATTGGGGATATTGTTGCTCTAATTGTTTAACTTTAGCATGGGCACCCCAAACTTGATAGTAATAATAAGATTCTTGTAAATAAGCTTTAGCAATTAATTCTTTATCTTCTGATAAATAAAACTTAGCAGCTAATTCATAAGCCAGGGCAGCTTCATTAATATATTGATTGTTTTTGGCTGTTTTAATAGCGCGATCGTAAAAATTCATTGCTGCTAATTTATCTCCCAAAAGACGATTTTTTTCCCCTAGGATTAAATCGACTTTATGCTGATGATTCATGGGAGCATATTTAGCCCAATATTCTTGTAATTGGTTTTGATTTTCTGTGACACGCTGCCATAATTCTGATGTCTGATTTAATGGCAGATTTATTTGGGCTAAAGCAATGAGTGAATCATAAAAATAAAATGCGGCACCACAGATAAATTCTGAGCCACTTTGTAAATAGCGTCTACATTCTAATGCATAATAATTAGCTGAGTCAATTTGCCCAAAAAAATAGCCTATTGTTAGTTTATATAAATAGAAAAAATAAACAGTCAATACATCATTACTAGCCAGAAGTATAGGTAGGAAATCTTTATCAGATAAATGGGTAGTTTTCAATAAATTTTGTTGATAATTATTGGATAAATATAAAAGTAAAATACATTCCCAGTGGAGTCGGCAATAGTTGGCTGTTGTCAATTGTTTTAATTGCTGTAATTCTTGATAATAAATACGAGCATCTTGTTCTAATTCATGGAGGGTTTGACCACTCCAAAAAGCATTAATACAGAAATTACTGGCGTTATATCCAGCAAATACTAGACTACCAACTTCTAAGCCGTTTTTATAACCTTCTTTTAATATTGAAAAAGTTTCTTTGGCGTGAAATTTACGGTGTAGAATAAATCCTCCTAACACGCTTGTTACTTCTGGCTTAATTGCTTTTGCATTTAATTTTAAGGTGACATCAAATGCTAATTTGCCAAATTTTGTAGCTGTATCTATATCTAAAAAACTACAAAGAATTATACCATAAGCAGCATAACTAAAAGCTGAATAAGATGTATTTCCATATTGCATAGATAATTTCACGGAAAAGGAAACGAGTAATGGAAATAAGGGTGAAGCAGAAAGAAAAGCGGCGGGAATAATGCTATTTACAGTTTGAATAATGGCAAATTTTTCGCTATCTGTCATAATTGGTAAATTAACTAAATTTTCTAGGTTTTTATTTTCTAATATTTGATTAATTTCTTGTATAGAGTGTTGTATATCTGTAAGTGTAGGTAAGTTGGGAAAAGTAACGCCAAGTTGTTGCAGAAATTGTTTGGCGATCGCGATGGCTTCTGCTAATTGCGTTTGGGATATTTTGGCTTGAATTTGAATTTGATAAACCTTAACTTGATCTAATAATGTCTGTGCTTCTGTAATGACAATATTAATAAACTCTTGCATCTGGTCAAATTTACCACATAGTAAGGCAATTTCCGCCCCTAATTCATATAAGGCAAGGGTTATTTTATATTCCTGTTGCCAAGCTGTTTCTCCTAATAAAGATAAGCCAATTTTTATATATTCATAGGCAGCTTGATAGGCGGCAGAATCTCTGGCTTTGCGACTGGCTATTAAATTAAGTTGTGCTAATTCATTTTTGTCTGTTTGTTGGATAATTAAAGATGTACCATAGTTTAATTGATTAACCAGTTTAAAAATATTTTCTTCTTTAGTTTCTGGGGCAATTTGCTTTAATAGTAGTTGTCCGATATAATAATGGGTAGTTTGTTTTTCTATATCAGGAATTAGGGAATAAGCGGCTTGTTGAATGCGATCGTGAGCAAATTTATATTCTAAGTTTTGGTTATTATGTGGTAAAGGACAGGCGAGAAATTCACTAGCAGCGATCGCTAATTCTATATCGCCTTTGTTACTTACAGGAATTAGTAAGTTTTCCCCTACTGCTGGCAATAAATCTCTAACTGTTTCTCCTAAAGATTTATTACTAATCAATCCCAGGGTATTTAATTCAAATAAATTTCCTATACAAGCTGCTAATTTTAATAATTTTTGGGTGTTTTCTGGTAAATTTTGAATTTTACCAGCCATAAGTTCGACTACATTATCTGTAAAACCCCTTGCTTGAATTTCGGCTAAATTCCATTGCCATTGTAAATGTTGTCGGTTAAAATATAATAAATTTTCTGTATAAAGCGATCGGAAAAATTCATTAATAAAAAATGGATTACCACCCGTTTTCAATAAAATTAATTCAGCTAATTTTTTTACTTGTGCGCTATCCTTATTTACTGTCTCAATAATCATTTTTGTAATAGTTTCTAAATCTAATTCAGCTAAAAAAATGTGATTGATTTTACCACTATGTTTAGCAATTTCATCTAGGGTTAACATTAAAGGATGAGCAGCAGAAACTTCATTATCTCGATAGGCACCTATTAAAAATAATCCTGGTGATGAATAACTCATTAATAATTCCATTAATTTTAAAGATGCATTATCAGCCCATTGTAAATCATCCAAAAATAATGCTAAGGGATGTTCAGCTTTAGTAAAAACTTTAATAAATTTATGAAATACTAAATTAAATCGGTTTTGAGATTCATTCGCGCCAATTTTTGGCACGGCAGGTTGTTTACCTATAATTAATTCTATTTCAGGTATTACTTCAGCAATGACTTGCCCATTATCTCCCACTGCTGTTAATATTTTTTCTCGCCATTGTTCCAGGTTTTCTATACTTTCTGTTAATAGTTGTTTGATTAAGTCTTGAAAAGCAATTACTACAGCACTATAGGGAATATTGCGCTGATATTGATCGAATTTACCTGCTATAAAATAACCGCGTTTTTCAGTTATTGGTTTATATAGTTCCTGCACTAATGCTGATTTACCAATCCCAGAATAACCTGCGATTAAAATTAATTCACTTTGGGATGAACTAACCCGTTCAAAAGCTGTTAATAAGGTTTCGATTTCTCTTTCTCTCCCATAAAGTTTTTGGGAAATTTGAAATTTATCAGAAATGTCTTGACGAGCTAAAGGAAATTCGGATATATTGTGATTAGTTTGTAATTGGTTTAAGCATTCTTCTAAATCGGCTATAATGCCAAAAGCACTTTGATAGCGATCTTCGGCGTTTTTAGCCATTAATTTTAAAATTATTTCTGATATAATTAAGGGAATTTCTGGCTTAATTTCTCTGGGAATACGGGGCGGTTTAGCAATATGACAGTGAACTAATTCTAAGGCATCTGTTGAAATAAAAGGAAGTTGATTAGTTAGTAATTCATAAAAGGTGATACCCAGGGAATAAAAATCACTGCGATAGTCGATCGGGCGATTCATTCTGCCGGTTTGTTCCGGCGACATATAATTAAGAGTACCTTCTAAAATTTTGGGATTTTTTAAGGTGGTATTTTCTTTATTTAGTTGGGTAGAAATACCAAAATCAATGATTTTTAATTCTTGGGTATTGGCATTAAAAATTATATTGGCAGGATTAATATCTTTATGAATAATATTAGCGGCGTGAATTTCTCCTAATATTTGCGTAATTTTAATAGCAAGATTGAGAAATTCTGTTAAATTAAAAGGACGTTGGTGCATCCAAAATTTTAAAGATTCTCCACCAAAATCTTCCAAAAACATAACCAGGGTATTTTCATATTTTTGTAAGTCATAAACTTTTATAACTCCTGGTATATTTAAGGATTTAGTGATTTGATATTCAGTGCGATAACGTGCTAATTCTTGGGGAGTGGGATAGTTTTCTTTGAGAAGTTTGAGGATAATAGGTTGATTATCTTGGGTTTGAATAGCTCGATATACTAGGGAATTAGCACTTTCATAAATTTGATTTTGAACTATTACGCCAGGAATAGTGAGCATAGGTTGTGTTGGAAATTTTTTTAATAATAAATTTAATACTAAGCATGATGGGATGCAGCCTATTTGCAGTTATACCAATTTTACTGTGTTAATTAAGTAAACGTGATTTTGAGAGATTAGAAAAAATTTAAAAAAGCTGAGACATTTAATAAAAAACAGGTCTCAGCTTATTAATTTAGTAATTTTATCAGGTCGATCGCTAGTTTTTCCTGATAAAATTTATTATTTACTTTTTCGTCAAATTCATTAGGGAGTAAATCTAATGTATTGTGGTTGAGTTTGTAGGTTAGTTTCTACTGTGGGTGTATTTATGGTATTTTTTGGTACATCCACTTCCTGTAAAGGGTTGCGGGCTTCTATAAGCCGCATTGCCCCACTAACAGTTTCCGGAAGTATAACGACTAAGCTACCCTTGGGGGCTAAATCTAAAGCTTTATTGATGGCTATAGTTTCATCTAAAATCGTTTCGTATGGAATTTTCCGAATAGAATTTTGGTCGCCGTTGGGGGGATTGTTTAAAACTTCTTCAATACCTTGGATAATGAATTTAGCGCCATCACCACGAGAACGGCCTCGGTTATCTTCATCTTCTTTGACGATAATACGATCGAAAATTTGGGCGGAGAGTTTGCCTAAATTGACAAAATCTTCATCGCGGCGATCGCCTGGACCTCCTACTACACCGATGCGTTCTCCTGGCCAATTGCGAACAAAACCACCCAGGGCTTCATAGCTGGCGGCATTATGGGCATAATCTATTAAGGCGTGGTAATTTCCCATATTAAATAGATTCATGCGTCCAGGAGTTTGAGATACTGAGGCGGTAAAGCTGGCTAAAGCTGCCCGAATATGTTCGATTCTTACTCCTTGGGCGAAGGCTGCTAAACTAGCGGCTAAAGCGTTGGCGATTTGGAAGGGGGCACGTCCTTGCATGGTGAGGGGAACGTTTACTGCTTGTTCAATTCGCAGTGTCCAATCTCCTTTTAGTATGGAAAGATAGCCATTTTCATAGATGGCGGCTAATCCTCCTTGTTGGGCGTGCGATCGTACTAGGGGGTTATCGGGATTCATGGAAAAGTAAGCAACTTGGGCTTTTACTTTTTTAGCCATTGCTGATACTAGGGGGTCATCGGCATTAAGTACAGCATAACCGTTGGGCATAGCTGACTCGGCGACTACACTTTTCACATTTGCCATTTGTTCGATCGTGTCAATATCACCTAGTCCCAAGTGATCGGCGGAGACGTTTAATACCACACCGACATCGCACATATCAAAACCCAGGCCCGCTCGTAGGATACCACCGCGAGCGCATTCTAAAACTGCTACTTCTACTGTGGGATCTTTTAAGATTAATTGGGCACTTTGAGACCCGGTATTATCGCCTTTATCGGCTAAATATTCGCCTATATAAGTTCCATCTGTGGTGGTATAGCCTACTATGCGACCTGTTTGTTTAAAAATGTGGGCAATTAGTCTGGTCGTGGTGGTTTTGCCATTGGTTCCAGTGATGGAAATAATCGGGACACGGCTGGGTGTTCCTGGTGGGAATAGCATATCCAACACGGGGGCAGCGACGTTACGGGGCAAGCCTTGGCTGGGGCAGACGTGCATCCGGAATCCTGGGGCGGCGTTGACTTCGACTATGACACCATCTACTTCTCGCAGGGGTTTAGAAATATCGGGGGTAACTACATCTAAGCCGGCGATATCTAAACCGATGATTTTGGCGACTCGTTCAGCTATCCAGATATTTTCGGGGTGTATTTCATCGGTGCGATCGATGGCTATGCCACCTGTACTCAGGTTAGCAGTAGCTCGCAGATAGGCAATTTCTTTTTTTGCTAATACAGTATTTAAACTATATCCTTGACGTTCTAAAAGTTGTTCGCTGGTGCGGTCTACTTCTATCCGAGTCAGAACGTTTTCATGTCCACTACCGCGATTTGGATCTTGATTAGTAATTTCAATTAGTTCAGATATAGTTGATTTTCCATCACCAACCACATGGGCTGGTACTCTTTCTGCCACTGCTACTAATTTGCCATTTACTACTAGCACCCGATGATCGCGTCCTGTATAGTACCTTTCAATTATTACGGATTTGGTTTTTGATTCGGCACTTGCTAGGTCGTAGGCTTCTTCTGCTTGTGACCAGGATATAACATTAATAGTAATTCCCCGTCCATGATTACCATCTAGGGGTTTAATAACTACGGGAAAGCCTCCCACATCTTCTATAGCATTTTCTAGGTCATCTAAATAACGAATTACTGTGCCACGAGGTACGGGAATACCTGCATCTTTAAGAATTCTTTTAGTACCTTCTTTATCACAAGCTAGTTCGACTGCCAGAATACCTGAGCGATCGCTCAGGGTAGCTTGCATACGTTTTTGATAGATGCCGTGTCCGAATTGAACTAGGGAGCGAGCGCTTAATAACGACCAAGGAATGCCTCTAGCTTCAGCTTCTTTAACTATGGTTTCTGTACTTGGCCCCAAGGCCGCATCATTGCATAATTCTTTTAAGTCTTGTAAATCTTGTTGTAATTCTTCTTCCAGATAACTACCATGATCTACTATACTTTGACAGAGCCGAACGGCGGCTCTGGCGGCATAGCGTCCGGCGGCTTCATCTAGGTATTCAATGACTACCTGATAAATACCTGGGGTGGAAGTTTCGCGGGTACGACCAAAGCCCACGCGCATTCCGGCTAATTCTTGCAGTTCCAAGGCTATGTGTTCGATTACATGGCCCATCATTGTCCCTTCCCTGACTCTACTCAGGAAGCCACCGCGACAGCCGGGGGAACAGAAGTGTTCCATTAGACTTGGCAGTAGTTTGGTTAATTCTTCGTAAAATCCAGGGATTTTATTAGTGGGTGTATTTGCTAGATTCTCTAAATCTAGACGCATAACGATTAATTTGTGGCGTCGGATGCTCCAATAATTGGGGCCGCGTAACGTCAGGATTTTGAGGATTTTCATAGCATTATCCCAGGGTGATGCAGATATTAAGATTAGGTAAGCCAATAAAGCAGTTAAGCATTTATATTAGTTTCAGCCTTTCATCGGCATATAAACTGTAACTATGGGAACAAATTGCCTGTAGTTTAGGGGTATAAGCAAGAATTTATTTTAGTCTGAAACATTGACTTGACTTTATAGACTAGGAGTGCTGGGAAGGAAGGATAATCAAGTATTGCACTGGTTTTAGATTTGCAGATTTTTCAGAAAATGCTTTTCTAATTTTTTAAATTTTGATTCCCGATCGCTGCAATAAATTGGCCTTCCCAAGCTGATTTAGTATTTAAGAAACAAATTGGCGTTCCACTGGTAGTACTGCACGGTTTCGCATATCATACCGACCGCCATGACTGAGAATATGTACCCGGAGGTTATACAAACTCAGGGGATCTGTTGGTCCCACATAAGGTTCGTTAGTGTATAACATTTCTCCTGGGTCAATAATGGTAACAGTACCTTTGCCCATGACTTGGATTATGCCATCTCTTTCAAACATGGCGCAGGTATCTTCATCTATACCTATACCTAGTCTGTCGGGATGGGTGGCGATCGAACTCATCAAGCGAGCCATGCGATTTCGATTGTGAAAGTGTTGATCTACAATCACTTCTGGAATAATTCCTAAACCAGTAGCCATATCTACTAGCGATCGATTGGGAGATTCACCACTGCCGCCTCCGGCAATCATGTGATGTCCCATGACTGCTGCACCGGCGCTGGTCCCCGCTAGGGTAAGTTGACCAACTTGAGCTCGCAAACGGATTTTTTCCATTAAGGGTGTATCAGCGAGGAGGGCGCATAAACGCAATTGATCTCCCCCTGTCATAAACACCCCAGTACAATTTTCGAGAATTTCGGGTAAAGAGGGGTCTTCTCCCTGAAATCTTTCTCGAATGTCTAAAATTTCGATATCTCGAGCCCCCATGTTTCCAAATAGGTCTCGATAACGAGTACCTATTGCCTCTGGCTCTCGAGAAGCTGAGGGAATAATGGCTATTTTGGAGTCGCAGGCTCCGGCACGATGAAAAAAAGTGTGCAGAATTTCACGTCCGTGTATTTTATCTTCCGCTCCGCCAATCACCATGACAGTGCTTTTGAGAGGTTGGGGCATCTTCGGTTGAACAGATTGATATTCTAACTGCAACATGGTATTGCTTTTGGGCCTGAAGTGGATTTTAAGCGACTGTAGCCCGTTAAACAAAGGCAAGTTTTGGTTTGCTAGGTTTTAACTCCTGACTTTGGCTTGCTTGTGCGAACGGTTTCCACTTATGGAATGTACTAAATCAGGGTATATTTTCGGGCGCTGAAGGTTTTTTTCCTTGATGCGCTTTTAATATATATCCCCTTGTTAGTCAAAAACTAAAAAGGTGAATTTTCCCTACTAAGCTTGCTTATAATCGAGTTTTTCAACTATAACCAATACTCAGGACGGGTTTATTCGTCTTTGAAATTTATTGTCTCTAGCGCCGTTGCCTTGGTTAGACTAGCTAACTTTGGTCTTACACTGCGTTTATAGACAGTTCCCCTGTTGGCCAAGGGATATAATGATTTTTATGTCCTACTAGCCTTATCTGCTGGAGATATTGGGCGTTGGGCTGCCCTGATTTCTATCTCTAGTACATACGTTTCCAGATGTAACTGTAACGGCTTAATAGTCGAGTAGATGGGGCAGAAACCAATTTTACATTATATTGTGTTTCGCGATCTATTTTGATGGTCAAGATTTACCCATATTTAAATTTTGGGTATTTTTAGAGTATTTTTATATAGGTTCTTTGGGCAGAAATCTTATTATTTTTTTTAAGTTTTTGACGTTTCCATCTACAAAACAGTGAGATTTGATATTATTACTCTTTTTCCAGATTTTTTTGCCTCAATGCTGAATTCAGGCTTACTGGGTAAGGCTTTGGCGAAAAAAATTTTTGAAGTACATCTAACTAATCCCCGCGATTTTACCACTGATAAACATCATAAGGTAGATGATGAACCCTATGGGGGTGGTGTGGGAATGGTGATGAAACCAGAACCTATTTTTGCAGCAGTGGAGTCTTTACCGATTTTGGCGAAGCGAGAAGTAATTTTACTTACTCCCCAGGGCGATCGCCTCCACCAAAATCTTTTAAAACATTTGGCCACTAATTACGAGCAGTTAGTGGTAATTTGTGGCCATTATGAAGGGGTAGATGAGCGGGTCTCCCATTTGGTGACTCGTGAGATATCTCTAGGAGATTTTGTTTTGACTGGTGGTGAAATACCTGCTTTGGCTTTAATTAATGGGGTGGTGAGATTGTTACCAGGAACTGTGGGTAAAGTTGCTTCCCTGACAGCAGAAAGTTTTGAAAATAATTTGCTAGATTATCCCCACTATACCCGCCCACCTGTTTTCCGAGGATTAGCGGTGCCTGATATTTTACTATCTGGTAATCATGGGGAAATTGAGAAATGGCGTTTGCAACAGCAAATTGAACGTACTCGACTTAAACGCCCCGATTTATTAGGAGATGATAATGAATATTAGAATTGGGAATGGCTATGATATCCACCGTTTGGTTAGCGATCGCCCTTTGATTTTAGGCGGGGTGAAAATTCCCCATGAGTTGGGGTTGTTGGGACATAGTGATGCTGATGTTCTTGTCCATGCAATTATGGATGCCATGCTGGGGGCTTTAAGTTTGGGAGATATTGGCCATTATTTCCCCCCTTCTGATCCTAAATGGGCTGGGGCTGATAGTTTGGTGTTATTGACTCAAGTGTATGAATTAATTAAGGAAAAAGGCTGGAATATAGGCAATATTGATTCTGTGATAGTGGCGGAACGCCCGAAACTTAAACCCCATATTAATGCTATGCGCGATCGCCTTGCCTCGGTTTTAAGTTTAGAACCCGATCGTATTGGTATTAAAGCTACTACTAATGAAAAATTAGGCCCGGTTGGACGGGAAGAGGGTATTTCTGCTTATGCTGTGGTTTTGTTAGTAAGATAGGGAATGGGGCAGGGGGCAGGGGGGAAA
>CAWUOF010000024.1:0-16666 GCA_963923765.1 uncultured bacterium
GAATTAGCAGATATAAAAATATCTACATCTGATTTTTTTGCCAATTCTTTTTGCAAATTTTGGGAAAACCCAAAGTTAAAATCTATTTCTATATTTGGTTTTTGTTTTTGGTAAAGTTCAGCTATTTCTGGTAAAGCTTCTTGGTATATACCGGCGGCGGATACAGTTAAAAAAATACTTGATGATTTTTTTTGTGTTTGTTGTTTCTGTTGTGAATTTTCCCATTTTTCGGGTTTTTGGCTACTACAACTGACCAGGGATAATGAAGCGATCGCCCAACAAGTAATTAAAACAGAAATTCCTGATTTTTTCATAGTAGACATATTTACTCCTTACTACATTTTTTCAAATTAACAGATAATTTTCTGTTCCCTATTAACTCCCTTTACCCAATATATTTGCCCATAAGTATTTGTAAAAACCCGTGATTGCGCTGAGGGCATCCCTCAAAAATGCCAGTTACATAGTTTAAAATGACTTATCAAAATGTATAAATATAAAATACACCCTAAATTTAACTAATTTTTTCAAAAAAGCTATCAGAGAAAAATTCTCTAAATAGCTTTTTTAATTTATGCTTACACATTGAAGGTCGATCGCTGCAATTAATTATCAAAACAGGCTAATTTCTATCGAACTGGTACCTGTTCCGAGAAAAACTCACCACTCCTAGTACTACCGCCCAAAGTTCCTGAAGGCAAAGATAGTAAACTACTGTCGTAAGGGCTAGGTAAATCAGGAGTGCGAATGAAAGGGTCGCTAGTAATTTGTTGATTGAGTAACTTGCGGTATAGACTATTTATGGCCTTACCATCACTGGCTATTTCATTATCATTAAAAGGCCCTATTAAGGTTTTGACTTCTCGTACAGGGTTTCTATTATCATAAAAATTGCGATCGTTGGAGAAAAAGGTTTTCTCAAAAGCATCAGGAATAGTTTGATAACGAATGCGATCGTCCTGGAAAGGCTGTGCAGTAGCTTTTTGAGCAAAATTAACCCCAGTAGAAGCGGCGACTATACATAAAACACCAATTAAGCGTTTAAATTGTAACCCCATAAAATTAAACCTCTCGTTTTCGTCAATCTTAACCTATATTGATTACGATGTTAATTGCCCAAACTTTGGTTTGACCAAAATTCTTGATTTTTATTATGTGGGGATAACCCGATGGAACTCGATCGCAGTAGGATGCAGAATTTTTCAGTAGCAACTACCGATTTAACAACACTACGCCAACAACTTCTGGATTTATTTTGTCAACTGGCATATCAATCCGGAGATTTTATTTTATCTTCGGGACAGCGTAGTTCTTATTATATTAATGGTAAAGAAGTTACCCTGCATCCCCAGGGCGCTTTGGCCATTGGTCGCTTACTTTTAAATATGTTACCTTTAGATACTCATGCTGTAGCTGGGTTAACTTTAGGTGCAGATCCAATTGTTACAGCAGTAAGTGTAGTTTCTGCTATCGAAAATCGACCCATACCAGCTTTAATTATTCGGAAAGAAGCTAAGGGTCACGGCACAATGGCCTATATTGAAGGTCCTAAATTAGCAGCGGGCGCATCGGTAATAGTACTGGAAGATGTAGTTACTACTGGCGCTTCCGCGATGAAAGCTGTTAATCGTCTACGGGATGCTGGTTATACTGTAAATACTGTCATTTCTCTAGTCGATCGTCAACAAGGTGGTGCAGAATTCTATCAGGAACAGGGTTTAAATTTTGCGGCTGTGTTTAATATCCAAGAAATTCAGCACCGCGCCCAAGAATTAGCGGCAATATCTACTAAAACTGTTTAGATATTCGATGCACTAATTCCTGATAAAAAAGCACCGTGTACTGTGGCTGGGTATTGGCGCGATGTGGCTTCTCCGGCAAAAAATAACCGCCCATTTATAGGTTCTGCTAAAGTAGCTCTATCGGCCATTGTTCCCCCCACAGATTTAATAGCAACTAACAGCAGCATAATATATAACATTACAGATGTTGATTAATTTAATTTAATTACAAAAACCCTCAATAGATTAATATTGCTCCATTGAATCCAAATTAAGCCCTTTACTACTAATCTGGAGTTTTTGGTAGCCCAGCCCTCTAGTTACCCAAAAATACATACATTTAATTATTAAACCTTTACTAGATAAGTTTTACTTTTATTGGCTTTATCTCTTTTACATTATTTCACATTTACAACGACTCCCGCACTTTCATTACTCATCCTATCCACTGCACACACAGCATAAACCCCAGCAGTAACATTAACAAAATTTATTGCACCAGGAAGTATATTTATTAAATTCCAAGTATTACCATTTTGTTGATAAATACTCCAAGCGCGAATACTATCATTACCCCTATTCCACATCAATTTACCATCTTTTCCTTCTACTCCTTGGGGTGGTTCCGGTGGTTTATTATTTAACCATTCCATTACTGGAACTAAAGCCGGTTGAATGTATGTAGAAGTTTTAAAATTATCGTAAATATTTTGGCGATTTTCATTCAAAAACTTTAACCTATAAAAAATATTACCCAAGGCTAAATTAGCAAATTGATTGCGAGTAATATCAATTTGTTTAGTAATTTCTGCCAGAGTCCAGGTTTTACCATCCAAAAGTGATATATTATTACCAATATAAATATGACGACGTTTTGCGTTTTGTTGTAGCCACCATTCTAATAGTACAGGATAACTTTGGGCTGTTTGATCTATCCGCCAATAAAGTTGGGGGGCACAATAATCCATCCATCCTTCTTCTAGCCATTTTTTCACATCGGCAAACAGTTCATCATATTGATCTAAACCCTTAATTCCTGGCGGTTGTCCAGGGCGATAGATACCAAAGGGACTAATACCAAATTTAACATGGGGTTTAGCATTTCTAATTCCTGTAGCTAGACGTAAAACCATGTTATTAACGTTTTCTCTTCGCCAGTCTTTTAAACTTAGTTTACCTCCGTTACTTTGATAAGCTGCATAAACTTTAGCATCGGGGAAAGTTTGACCTGCTATGGGATAGGGATAAAAATAATCATCGAGATGTATGCCATCAATATCATAACGTTGCACTACATCAAGAATGACATTATAAGTTAAATCTTGAATATATTTTGCTCCTGGTTCCATCCATAGTTGGTTTCCCCATTGGTAAACATATTCTGGGTTAGTGATAGCAATATGGGGAGTAACATTAGGAGTACCTTTAATATTAGTTTTGGCTCGATAGGGGTTAAACCAAGCGTGTAATTCTATATTGCGTTTATGACTTTCAATGATGGCAAATTCTAGGGGGTCGTAATAGGGGTCAGGGGGTTTGCCTTGGGTTCCGGTTAATACGGCACTCCAAGGTTCTATTTTAGAATTATAGAGGGCATCTCCTTCTGCTCTGACTTGTAAAATTAAGGCATTACAGTTGATACTTTGGAGACGATCGAGAATAGTAATTAATTCCGCTTTTTGTTGTTCTGTTGATAATCCTGGTTTAGATGGCCAATCCAGATTTGATACTGTTGTTATCCATACGCCACGAAATTCTCGTTTATGGCTGACGTTGATAGTTATTTGATGGGTTACTATGTAATTTGATGTTATTTTTGGTACTTGTTCCAAATATACTAAGGCTTGATAAATAAATGCTGCTACTTCTGCTCTGGTAACTGCTCCATTGGGATTAAGTATTTTTAAATTAGGAAAATTTACTACTATATTGGCACGAGTAGCGATCGCTATTGCCTGGGTTCCATAATTAGGAATTTCCTGGAAATCTTGATAAATTTGTGCTAAATTTATTCCATCTGGTGATATTTTTTCCGCCATTTCTAAACCGTTCACTAAAGCTACTAAAACTTGTACTCTAGCGATGCGATCGTCTGGGCGAAAACGATTATTTGGAAACCCTGATAAAAACCCCATTTCAAAAGCTTTTTGAATGGCTGGGGCTGCCCAATTATTACTAGCAACGTCAATAAAAGTAATATATTGTCTTTTTTTTGGTCTATTAAAAGCTTTATTAATAATAGCAGCAAAATGCGATCGCGTTATTGACTCATTGGGGCGAAAAGTACCATTAGGAAAGCCGCTAATAATACCCCGTTGGGCTAAAGCTTCGATAAAAGGTCTTGCCCAATGATTTTGGATATCTGAAAAAGTAGTTATTGAGGATACCATATTATCTAACAGTTGTTAAAATTTGAACTAACACAGCGAGATATAGCTATAATTATACATGAATAATAAACAATTTAGTGTTCATAATATGACTATCTATTTTTACGGTACTAGAGATAAATATGGCTGTTTTTCCAACTTTTCGCGACATGGTTTTGAGTTGGATGGGGTGTATTGGCCCACTAGCGCACATTACTTTCAAGGGCAAAAATTTGTCGGAACACCCCACGCGGATCAAATTCGCTTGGCTAAAACACCTAAAGATGCAGCAAAAATGGGACGCGATCGCCAATGTCCCCTGCGATCGGACTGGGAAAAAGTCAAAGATAGTATTATGGAAAAAGCAGTATTAAAAAAATTTAGTACCCATGCTGATATGAAAGAAATATTAATAGCTACGGGTGATGAAGAAATAGTCGAAAATTCACCCCTAGATTATTATTGGGAATGTGGTGCAGATGGTAGTGGCAAAAACCGCGAGAAATATTAATACAAGTCCGAGAAACCCTACGAAACTAACAGGAAAATTAACCAGCAAAAACTTTATATAGAGATAATTTTACCTAAAAACATGACACAAATATCAGAGGAAAAACTACGCCGATGGCGACTAATATTAGGTGGTGGACAAGCCGATGGAATATGTACCGGCACCGATGGCAGTCAGGGAAAAAATAGCTATCAATTAACCGGAATAGATAAAGAAATAGATCAAGCTTTAAATGCTTTATATGATAGCGATCGCCAAGGCGGTTTAGGTAATTCTTCCCCCAATGTTGCCCGATGGCTAGGAGATATCCGTAAATATTTCCCCACTTCCGTAGTTAGAGTAATGCAAAAAGACGCTTTACAACGACTGCAACTCCATCAAATGTTACTGGAACCGGAGTTATTAGAATTAGTAGAACCCGATGTACATCTCATAGCAGACTTGCTATCTATGAGTAACATTATTCCTGATAAAACTAAAGATACAGCGCGCCAAGTAGTTAGTCGGGTAGTTGAGGAATTGCAACGTAAACTAGCTAACCCAACCAGGCAAGCAATTATGGGTAGTTTAAATCGGGCTATTCGTAACCGTCGCCCTCGTCATAATGAAATAGACTGGCATCGGACAATTCGCGCCAATTTAAAACATTATCAACCAGAATATCGCACTATTATTCCCGAAAATCGTATTGGTTATGGACGTAAGCGATCGGCTTTACGGGATATTATTTTATGCATTGATCAAAGTGGTTCGATGGGTACTTCTGTAGTTTACTCTAGTATTTTTGGCGCTGTATTAGCATCACTTCCGGCTGTAGAAACTCGCCTAGTAGTTTTTGATACTTCTGTAGTAGATTTAACTGATGATTTACAAGACCCTGTAGATGTTTTATTTGGTACCCAATTAGGCGGTGGAACTGATATAAATCGAGCCTTAGCTTATGGTCAGAGTTTAATTAGTCGTCCCCAGGAAACTATTTTGGTTTTGATTAGTGATTTGTATGAAGGAGGAAATCAGGCAGAAATGTTAAAAAGAGTAGCAAAAATGGTAGAATCTGGAGTAAAATTTATTGCATTATTAGCTTTAAATGATGATGGTGCACCCTATTTTGATCATCATGTAGCGGCTGAATTTGCAGCCTTGGGAATACCGGCTTTTGCTTGTACTCCTCATCAATTTCCTGATTTAATGGCTGCGGCTATTAATCATCAGGATATCTCGCAATGGGCGGCAGCTAATGATATTGTCACCACAGGAAAACCCGCTAATAATTTTTAATATTAATATAATTAATAATGAAGCTAAAAAATTATGTATTGATTATGCTACTTAGGTTTTTGACGAGTCGCCTATGTATTTGTGGTTTAAATGTAACTTTAATTGTACTATGTAGTAGAATTATTACAACAGTTTTACCTCTTTTAAATGATTATGTCAAAAATGAGGAAATTTTACAAAATATTGTCCAAAATTCTGAAGAAATTTTTATTATTTTTGGCGTGATTTTGGAAGAAAGAGATTTTTTAATGGAGAAAATAGGGTTATATCCAGCATTTTATAATCGTAAAGAAGAATTAACTGATGAAGCTTGTCATGCTTATGGTTTGGCTTTGTTAATTGTCGCTTCATTACTGGTAATTCCGATTAATTTAATTGTGATTCCTAATCAAGTAGTAAATACAGATAACATAGAATTAGGTTTGTATTATTTTAGTTTAATCAGTCTTTGTATAGCAATTTTTATTTTGATTAAATTTAGCTATCGTTTGTTAGCAATACAATTAAATTGGGTATCTATGGCAGAAGAAGAGAATGAAGAATAGATGTATAAATAATTAATTTATCAGCATTATCATTTTTAATATATTAAATTGATAAATTTTAGCTGGATAAATTGCGATAGCGGGCATTTTGCCCGCTCACAATCAATAAATTAACGAAAATAACCAATACTACGGAGGAAATTTCGTAAATTATTAAGATATTCAGATCGATCGCTGCCAGTATATGCCTGTTGTACATCACTCCAGCCCTGGGCACCTTGACCTAACATATACTTATTGGCTAAATAAGCAGCTAAAACTCCTTTTACTTCCTGTTTTTGCCCTTGCCTTTTTTGATACTCTGCCCACAGCGATCGCGTATCACTTTCTACCACATTCCGAAACAGACGAGTCACATCAAATAACTGCCCTTGTCGATATTGCCAAATTTGTCGCGGGAAAAAAGCATCCGCAGGGTTATTTACAAATTGCATCGCAAATTGAGTATTCAAACCATCAAATTCTGGAATACCATCTAAATCTAAATCTCTTAACTGATATGTCACATAACCCCAACGTTGTTGAATAAAACTATATTCCTTTTGTGCCGGCACATAACGATAAATTAGAGAATAGGAACAGCAACCTTGACCCCGCACAAAAAAATCTAATAATACTTCTGGTTCCCCATCTCCATCTAAATCTCTTAAAGTAAAGCCTAAAGATTTAGTTAAACCTCCCTCGATCGGCACAATTTGATTTAGCAAAGTCTCCCCATTACGAATAATTTTTAAAGTTACATCTTTATAAGCAAAATTTTCTTTAGTATAGGAAACTTCTGCCCTAACATTACCAAAAGTTTGTACATCCGTTTGCGGTTCCGTAATAGTAGGCGCATTTACCACATATTGCGGTGCCACAGCCGAAGCTTGTTTAGAACCCACACTTAAAGCTTGACATAAAAAACCAGCCACTTCTCCACGACTAGCCACCTTATTTGGTTCTAATTTTCTAATATCAGGATAATTAACAACTAATCCCCTTTCTGTAGCTGCTACCATAGCATTACGAGCATAATCAGGAATATCTCGCGCATCTTCAAAAATCTGATTTAAATCTTCAGCCTTCATAGAAATAGGAGCAAAATTTAAACCTACTGCCAAAGCAGCTAAAGCTTGCACACGAGTTATCGGCGCTTTTGGGTTAAATGTTTTACCACTTCCTGTTAAAAAACCTGCTTGTTGAGCAGCACGAATAGCATTATAGGACCAATCTCGCGGGGACACATCCGCAAATCTTGCTGCCTGCCGTATCCGCGCCTCTGTGGGAAAAGCTCTAACTACCATTGCGGCAAACTCCGCCCGACTCACCGGCGCATCGGGTTTAAAACTATTATCGGGATAACCGTTTAAAATGTTACGCTGAGTTAAATTTTCAATACATCCCTGCGCCCAATGTCGGTTTACATCAAAAAATGTAGTTCGAGCGCTGGCTGAAGGGGTGAATAAATTTAACGGTGTTACTGTCAAGCCTGTAATTCCTAGTATTGCTAGAAAAGCTGAATAACGCTGTTGTTTTTGTTGAGTTGGCAAAGATTTTTTTTTATTGGGAATAAATTGCTCGATCGAGTCCATAACCTAACCTCTTTGATGTTTTTCAGCCAATAAACATTTAATTTGCTGTATTACAAGATAATCACATCCATAGATATTTATTTAAAAAATATTCTTTTTCATCATACATTACCAAATTTTAACAGGCAAATTAACTGTGTTCTATGCCCATACAACCCTAGCAGGGGAAATACGTCTAGTTAAGCTAATTTTCAGTAAAAAATTATACAAATTGTCTGGGAAAAAAATTACAAAAAACTGCAAAAAAAAACAAAATATTTCAATATATCAAGAATATTATCTTAGCTGAGGGACTAAGGACAAAACCTGCTAATCTCTTCTTATAAATAAATAAACTAAGTCAGATATACCCCGTGAGATTCGATACTTACGATCCAGAAAACGAAAGTTTCTATGATGAACTTTTCATAGCTAAGGGTGAACCTCGCCCCCATGCTATACCCCTAATAGAAAGAATTAATTCCCTTTCCGCAGGGGAACTCCTGCATCGCCAACAAGCAGCACAAATTGCTCTTTTTAAACTGGGTGTCACCTTTAATGTTTATGGCGATGGTCAAGGTATAGAACGAATTTTTCCTTTTGATATCATTCCCCGCATTGTTCCTGGTGATGAATGGGCAAAGTTAGAAAAAGGTCTTGCACAAAGAATTCACGCCCTTAATCTGTTTTTAGCAGATATCTATGATCAACAAAAAATTCTCAAGGATAAAATTATTCCAGAAGAATTAATTTACTCAGCTAAGGGTTTTCTGAAACCTTGTATGGGTTTAAAACCACCAAAAGATATTTGGTGTCACATTACTGGTACAGATTTAATCAGAGATAAGGATGGTTGCTGGTACGTTTTAGAAGATAATTTGCGCTGTCCTTCTGGAGTTTCTTATGTGCTAGAAAATCGGCGCGTGATGAAAAGCACTTTTCCCCAAATTTTCAATACTATTCAAATTCAACCGGTAGATGAATATCCTAGTTATCTGTTAGAAACATTGTTAAATTTAGCTTCGCCAAATTTAATATCACCGACGGTCGCTGTATTAACTCCTGGTATTTATAATTCTGCTTATTTTGAGCATTCTTTCCTCGCCCAACAAATGGGAGTAGAACTTATTGAAGGTCGAGATTTAGTGGTAGCAGATGGTTATTTACAAATGCTTACTACTAAGGGATTACAGCGAGTCGATGTGATTTATCGCCGGATTGATGATGATTTTATCGATCCTTTGGTATTCCGTCCAGATTCCTTGCTAGGTATTCCTGGTTTTATGGATGTTTATCGATCGGGTAAGGTAGCCGTTGCTAATGCTTTGGGTACAGGTGTCGCTGATGATAAAGTCATCTATGCTTATGTACCCCAGATGATTAAATATTATCTGGGCGAAGAACAACTTCTGGCTAATGTTCCTACCTATTTATGCTGGGAAGATAAACAACGAGAATATGTCTTAGCTAATCTCGATAAAGTAGTAGTAAAAGCAGCTAATGAATCTGGGGGATATGGTATGTTAGTCGGTCCCCATGCTACCCCCGAACAGCGACAAAAATTCTTTGAGTTAATTCAAGCTAATCCTCGTAATTATATCGCTCAACCAACTCTTTGTCTGTCTAGGGTGCCAACTATAACTGACCATCATTTTGAGGGTTGTCATGTGGATTTACGCCCCTATATTCTCTATGGTAAAGATATTTATGTTAATCCAGGCGGATTAACTCGCGTAGCTTTGAAAAAAGGCTCTTTGGTGGTTAATTCTTCCCAAGGTGGCGGTAGTAAAGATACTTGGGTTTTAACGGAGTAATAAATAGTTGTTAACTAGGAGGTTTAGGTTTACCTATTGCAAAAATAAAGGGAAACCTGAAACCTCTTTTTTAGGTTTTTTGTGGTTTATTTATTAAATATCTCTGCTAATGGTAAACTCCTGTCTCTCGTGGGCTCGGAGATGTGTATAAGAGACAGTTATTACCCTAATTATTAAAATGGTTTGGGAATTAAAATTGATGTCAGCAATTTAGATAGATGATTGAAAAATAGCAAGTAGCATTTTGAATAGTCTTATTAGTAAAAATATGCTATTATTTAAAAAATATTGTAATTAAAGAAATATCGCTGACAAAATTGTAATTTTTTACAATACCAAATCTTAAAACACTTATCTGGTATTGTATATAGCTTTATTTATTGCTATTTTAAATATTAATTATTGCTATATTGCTGTGTAGTGATATAATGGTGTAATCAAAAAAAAGTAAAGGATTAACTAAGGTAGTAGAGAAAAATGCGGAAGCTAATTGTGCCAATCATTGTGTCAAGCCAGGGCGATCGCCGACGATAGATTACTGATTAATACACATAGGTGAAGTTATCGACAATAATAGGTAAATAAATGAAACAAAAATTAAATAATTTGTAATTTTTCATTACCCATTAGAACGAGAAAAAAATTAATTATGACTTGGATTATTGGACACATTTTAGCAGCTTGTATTGGTCTTAGTTTGGGTTTAATTGGGGGAGGTGGTTCCGTATTAGCAACACCTATTTTAGTATATATCATGGGGATAGAACCCAAACCAGCAATTGTGATGACATTAGTAGTGGTAGGAATAGTTAGCTTTATCGCTACTATACCTCATGCCCAGCGTGGCAATGTGAATTTTAAAAAAGCTTTTATGTTTGGTGCTGCTACCATGCTAGGAGCATTTATTGGCGCAAAAATAGCATCACTACCTTTTATTACTGGTACTATACAAATGCTGTTATTTGCCGTAATGATGCTAATAGCAGCAATTTTTATGATTCGCAAAAATGTAACAACATCTTCCCCTAATAATAATCAAACAGAAAATTTAATTTATATACAACCAATCTGTAAATATTGTTGGCTGTGGATGCTAACAGAAGGGTTAGGTGTGGGAATAATTACAGGTTTAGTGGGTGTGGGTGGTGGCTTTGCCATTGTGCCAGCTTTAGTGCTTTTAGGAAATACACCCATGCCAGAAGCGATCGGTACTTCGCTGCTAATAATTGGGTTTAATTCCATAGCAGGCTTTTTGGGATATTTTGGACAAGTTCCCCTAGATTGGGGCTTAATGATTTCTTTTATTTTGGCAGCAAGTTTCGGAACTATAATAGGAAGTCATTTAGCTAAATATATTCATCCCCAAAAACTGCAAAAAGCTTTTGGTTATTTTCTCATCGCTGTATCAGCCTTTATTTTATTGCAAAATCGTAATGCTTTTTCCAAGCATCATTCCCAAACGAATTTCCATAGGAGGGAATTACAAAAAATATTAAATCTCCAGATTTTTACCATTTTCAGTAAAAATAAATAGCATCTGGGAGTGGTAAAATATTGCTGGTATCTAGCCCATAGCCCATCTTTATCAAAACTTGAGGATTGCTATAGGTGATACCAGTAAATTTTTTTTTCTAGTTAAACAATTTAAACTTGCTTATGCTTAGTCGTGTTGCTGATTCTATCTATTGGCTTAATCGGTATGTAGAAAGAGCCGAAAATATTGCCCGGTTTGTGGATGTTAATTTAAATTTAATTCTTGATTCTCCACCAGAAGTAACGGAACAGTGGGAGCCTTTGGTGGTGACAACTGGTGATTTAAATTTTTTTAAACAACGCTATGGAGAAGCAACGGCAGATAATGTAATTCAGTTTCTTACTTTTGATAGTAATTATTCTAATTCTATTCTGTCTTGTTTATATAATGCTAGGGAAAATGCTCGCTCTATTCGGGAGATTATTTCTTCAGAAATGTGGGAGCAAGTTAATGCTTTTTATTTGATGGTAAAAGAAGCTGCTGATAGACAGTTGGTTTTAAATTTACCAGAATTTTTTAAAGAAGTAAAAATGGCCAGCCATTTGTTTTCAGGGGTTATGGATGCAACTATGACTCATAATGAAGGCTGGCATTTTGGACAAATGGGGAGATTTTTGGAACGGGCGGATAAAACGGCGCGAATTTTGGATGTAAAATATTTTATCCTTTTACCTTCTGTGAAAGATGTTGGCTCTACTCTCGATGAAATTCAATGGATGGCGTTATTAAAATCTGCTAGTGCTTATGAAATGTATCGGAAAAAAACTTGTCACCATCGTATTACGCCGATAAATGTGGTAGAGTTTCTGATTTTAGATGCAGATTTTCCCCGCTCAATTCGCTTTAGTTTAACTACAGCAGAAAAATCTCTCCATGAAATTACTGGTACACCTTCTGGTAGTTGGAAAGAATCGGTAGAACGTTCTTTAGGTCGTTTACGGGCGGAGTTAGATTATCTGACGATCGAGGAAATAGTAAATTTAGGTTTGCATGAATTTCTCAATCAGATGCAAGGACAAATCACTGATGTAGGTAATAAAATATATAGCACGTTTTTTGCTTTGGAACCAGTTAGTTAAATGGGGAATAATAAATATAAAAGAAAGCAATAAATTTGCTGGAGAAACTCAAATAATCCGCATTAATTAATTGAATTGGAAAAAATAACCGATCGCATATCTAGGAAATACCTTATCTAAAAGTCAGGATGCTTTACCATATAGTCCATACCACCAATTATAACTACGATCAACCGATTTTATTAGAACCCCAAACTATTCGGCTGCGATCGCGCACAGACGGCACCCAATCTCTCCATGATTTTTCCCTCAAAATCTTTCCCCAACCCATAGGAACTTCTCACAATATCGATTTAGAAGGAAATTCTGTCATCAGAGTTTGGTTTGATAAAAATCCCACTAAGAAATTTGAAATTACTGCAACATCAAAAGTTGAAACCTATCGAACTAACCCCTTTGATTATCTATTAGAACCTTGGGCAAATAAGCTACCGATTGATTATCCCCTATCTTTAGCATCAAAATTACAACCTTACTTACAAACTCAAGGTAAGTATGCCTCACCAGATCCAGTAGCAGTTGCTTTAGCCCAAGAAATTTGGTTAGCAACCGATGGGCAAACATTCTCATTTTTGTTGGAACTTAATAAACGTATCCATGAAAATTGTGAATATCAAATTCGGGAAAAAGGCGATCCTTTACCAGCCGGTATAACTTGGAAACAAAAACAAGGTAGTTGCCGTGATATGGCGGTTTTGTTTATCGAAACTTGTCGCGCTGTTGGGTTAGCGGCTAGGTTTGTTAGCGGTTATCAACAAGGAGATCCAGACTGGGAAAAAAGATATTTACACGCTTGGGCAGAGGTGTATTTACCTGGGGCTGGTTGGCGAGGTTATGATCCTACTCAGGGTTTAGCTGTAGGCGATCGCTATATTGCCTTAGCTGCTAGTGCTTACCCCAGTGATACTACTCCCATTGCTGGCAATTTTTCCGGTGCCGGAGTTAAATCTAAAATGCATTTTCATTTAGATTTAATTACTTTAGATGAAAATCCTGCTCCATCTACTATTTTACTGGAACATAATGGTAAAGAAATCGAGGAAATTTGTAATCCTAAAATCCCCAAAGATCCACACCAATCTCCTTTACTAAATACCATTAATTCTTGGCAAAAAAACTCCTAATTCCAGAGGGAATAGAGAAATATTTACCTAGAAAATCAGTCATCTATTCTGACAAATTTTCCTAATATTTTTGGGTACTAGACTACATAAATATTTATATAAAATTGGAAAAAATACAGATAGTCTAGCACCCGAATTTATATCATATAAAACCAGTAAATCTGGCTATAATTAACCAGAAAAATCAATCAATTAAAACATCAGGCTCGTTAGCATCTATACGACGTTCCCAGTCAATATTAGGCATTCGATCGAAGGCTTCGCGGATATGAGTTTCCCACCATTTCCGCATTTTAGCTAAATAGGGATCTCCTAAACGCAATAACAATTGATGTTTAATTTGGAAAGTATTGACCTCATACATAACTAAACTAATGGGTGGCCCTACAGAAATATTAGATTTCATGGTAGAATCAATAGAAAGTAGCGCACATTTAGCTGCCGCTTCTAAAGGAGTATCGAAATTTAAAGTTCGATCTAAAATTGGTTTACCGTATTTGGTTTCTCCGATCTGAAGAAAAGGGGTTTCTTTGGTAGCTTGAATACAATTACCCTGATTGTATATTTGATACAATTCTATATCTTCTCCTTTGATTTGTCCACCTAACAGAAAATTACAATGACCATCAATTCCATCCTGTTTTAACCAAGTGCGATCTTGTTCTTGGATATGACGAATTTTACTACCTATATAACGCGCTATTTCGTATAAATTCGGTAGATTATGTAAATTAACATCTTCCTGGGCTTTTAGGTCTTTTTTAAGTCCCGCAACAACGCTTTGGGTAATAGACAAATTACCAGAAGTACATATTAATAGTACCCTTTCACCTGGACGAGAAAAATCAAATAGTTTTTGGTATGTGGAAATATAATCAACTCCTGCATTGGTGCGGGAGTCGGCTGCCATCACTAAACCAAATTGAGAAATTACACCAAGACAATAGGTCATGCCGCAAACACTGGAATGTATTCGATATAAATTTTAAAACGCTTCTAGGTATCTGGCAATTAAAATATGTAACAAGTTAACTTGGTGTAAAATTGGTCTATTGATTAGATATAAAAAAGGGGGGGAACAGGAAAGATAAAAAATAGAAAAACTTTAAAATTTTTTGTAATATAATTAGTTATAATTGTCACTTTATGTAGATTCTTATCATTAAAATAAAATAAAATTAATTAGTAATGAGAGGATTAACAATAATAATAAGAAAAATACTTAAATTAAATAGGTACAAATAACCAGAGATGAAAAAATATTTATTTACATATTCCTAATGGCTATGCCCAATGCTCTAATAATTTGCTAATAATTTACAAGTATTTGTGATAGGAAATAAAATGATAATAGTAACTGGACCATCCCGATCGGGGAAAAGTGAATGGGCGGAAATGTTAGCAATGCAAACAGGCAAAAAAGTAATTTATGTAGCTACTGCTAAAATAGATATTAATGATTTAGAATGGCAGGAACGTATTGCTAAACATCAAAAACGGCGTCCTAGCGAGTGGTTAACTGTATCTGTGCCAGAGGATATAGTTACTACTATTCAGGAGGCGGAAACAGATAGTTGTTTGTTAATTGATTCTTTGGGGACTTGGGTAGCTAATTGGATCGATCGCGATGAGGAAACCTGGGAAAATATAGTATTATCTTTGTTAAATACTGTACAAGAAATAGATAAAAAAGAATTAATTTTTGTTGCAGAGGAAACAGGGTGGGGTGTAGTTCCAGCTTATCCGGTTGGGCGTTTGTTTCGCGATCGCCTGGGTAGTTTAGTCCGTTATTTAGGAGCGATCGCTAATACAGTTTATCTAGTTACTGGTGGTCATGTTATAAATCTTACCATGCTTGGTTCTCCTCTCCCTTTACCAGCTAAATTTACTATAGTAGAGAACAGGCAACAGACAAGAAGCAACAGGGAAGAACAAATGTAATGATCTAAGTTTTAGCAGTAGTTGAGAGCTTAATTATTCTGGTATCTGATAGATCTAAACATGGTAATTGATCTAAAAATTTCAAAAACCCAGATTTTGTCTAGCAGTATTAAATAGTATTAACCATGATTCTTTATTTTTTTTTTCGATTTTCTTAAAAACAAGTATGTTATACAAGCGAAGGAAAAGCTAATGAGCATTACATAAATATAATGATATAAAAATTTACAATATATAAAATTGTTAAATAGATGAATTTTAGGATTTTAAGGTTAAGATATTTATTATGACAAATTTATTATGAGAAAATAGATCTAGGTAAGAGCTTTGGTTAATTCTAAGTAAAAAAAATAACTCTTATATAAAAAGAATGAATATATTACATTAATTTTACAGGTGAAAGAGATAATATAGAATAAAATTATAAATAAGCTGAAAAAGCTAGAAAATTAAATGGAGGAAAAAATTAATTATCTATTATATGACTTGATAAAAGAGTAATTTGAAAAAGGAATTGCTGGGATAATAAAGTAAATAATAGGGAAGGGAAAAAAATAATTTAAATTAGATTAAAGCCGGAAAAATTTAATAGTTTAGAGTGGGAAATTTTTACAAACTTATTTTTATATTCGTTATGGCATCTGAATATCAAGTAAAAGAATATTTAGCCTATTGGTTTCAGTTAGGTAAAAAAATTGCTATAGAAAACGGCAAAGAAATTATGCTACCAAAACCAATATTTACAGGCGATCGCTACAGCCAGGAATTTGAGGAATGTTGGCAAAAAATTATGATAGTAAAAGGGCAAAATTGTTATTTAGAAGATACAGAGGAAACTATAGCTAATTTACTGAGTGAAGAATGGGTAATAGACCCCTGTGCCCGTTGTTTAATGCCCATTCCCCTACGTACTCACGGAATGCCGGCTTTGTGTTGTCCCTGTTACGATATACCAACATGGCCAAATACAGAATTACCCTTACCGAGGGGAGGGATAAACTCTCGTGATCATTTAATATCCATTCGCGATCGGCTATTAGAAACAATGGAAAAAGAAGCCAAAGAAGCCGATATAAATAATAGCAATAGTAACAAAAATGGTAATTCTACCAATAATAAAGAATGCCATGTAATATA
>CAWUOF010000025.1:0-16105 GCA_963923765.1 uncultured bacterium
CAAGGAGTATCGTCGGCAGCGTCAGATGTGTATAAGAGACAGATCCTAGCAGGTAGCATTCAAACTCGAAACAGATTAGATAATTTACTCCACCCTTGCATATTTTGTTGATTATTTTTGAGGATTTTGAGCATAATATTCCTGATAGGAATAGTAACAATTATCTGGATGATAGAAGTGGCACTTGTCGGTAATTTTTTTCATCAAAGACCAAGAAAAACGACACTCGTAGAGAGAATCGCGCCAATTTTGTCTTAAGCTACTATGAGCCGATCGCAAGTTATACCAAGGAATAGCAGTAGAAAGATGATGGGGAACATGAACATTAATATCATGGCAAAGGAATTCTACCCAGCCAGGATACTCACAATGTACAGTACCTGATAATTGGGCTTCTGCTTCATTCCACTTGTCAACAGTACGGAAAGGGATATCTGGGGCAGTGTGGTGTACCAAAGTAAAGGTGCTCATCCAGAAGTGATACACCATCCAAGGCATCAGCCAAAATTTAAAGACACCCCATAAGCCAGTAGTAGCAAACAAAATTGGAAAAGCAACGACAGCAAAAGCAATTACAACTAGGGCAGAAAACTTAACTTGTTCTCGTTGTTTGCCTTGAAACTGCCGCCAATCGAAATGCATCATGGCCCAGTGTCCGATCGAACCCAACCACCATAAACGCCAGCGTACCGCCTTAAACAAAGGTCGCCACAGGGCAGGGATACCGGCATAAAATTCTGGTGATGGGGGATTCCAAGCGTTATCTACATCCAGTTTATTAGTATGTTTGTGATGGACATTATGTTGAATTCGCCAGCCGTGAAACGGATAAATCAACGGCAGCATCAGAACATGGCCAACTAAATCATTGACCCATTTCCGATTAGCAAAAGAACGGTGTCCGCAGTCATGGGCAATTACGAAAAAGCCAGTTAAAGCCGTGCCAGTAAAAATCCAAAATAGGGGTAAAAGAAACCAAGGCGCAGCAGCTATGCCCCAGTAACCCAAACCGACCATTAAGACATTAATCAGCACAGTAGTCCAGGCTTTGCGGCGATTTTTCTGAAAACATTCGCGAGGTAGAGTCTTGATAATGTGTTTCAGTTTAATATCTGCTTTAGCAGACGTAGATGCCCAATTCTGGGATTTTTCAATGGATATGGTCATGGAACAGTTGAACTTCTCCAGGTGCTAATCGAGTTCAGGTAAAAATGAAGGTATAAAAAAACCTGCTAGGTATGGTTAAGTAGCAGGCAGTGTGTTTGGTCTTAAATTTTTAGTTAAATCAAAAGCAGATCTAGCAGGGAGACTGCTAGGGCCTGTGGTTATAACAACAAC
This sequence comes from uncultured bacterium, assembly GCA_963923765.1. Lineage (GTDB taxonomy): Bacteria > Cyanobacteriota > Cyanobacteriia > Cyanobacteriales > CAWUOF01 > CAWUOF01. The sequence goes on from CAWUOF010000025.1 coordinate 1,339, forward strand.
ACTGCAAGGTTACAAAACCTTAATATTTATACCACAGCAAATATACGAGTCATTGATTTTGACTCGTTTTTTTTTATGACCATTTTTCCTGGACCAATTTAGCAGCAAACTGAGGTACGCTCTAAAGTGCGATTAGCGTCGCTAGACTGACTGAGTGTATCAGTTTTGACGGAGGTTAATTTTTGTTGTTTAAGGATTTGCAATTGCTGGAGTAGAGAATCTACTTCTGCTTGCAGGTGCAGGAATTTAACTTGTTGATCGGCTGGATACATAGATTTTACAGAGTTATTCATGCAGTTTTGGTTATTTGTTGATATAGAAGCATTGTCCCGGTTTTGGTTTGGGGCTATTATCACAGGAGAACTGGACATACTCGTTATATTACTAAACAATTTTACTGGTAAGGTTATATTTACTTACTCTCAGCATTTGGGAATGATAACCTGAAATTGTAAAGAAATCTTATTAAATGTGTCGGTTTTGCAACTGTCTGTGATTAACTATTTATCCTTAAAATATCCTGGGCAGTTGCCTTGCGTCAGGATAGACTAAATTTCAGCATATAAAGAAAATCGGAAAATTAACTACTGTGTCACCTCGTCTGTCCACTTTTGATAATCAAGTTGTAGGGGATTCCCTCCCAGGTCCAAATGCAAATAAAGAATCAGGCTACCACTCATCTTGGCCTGGTTTAATAGCAGCTTATCGCCCCTACCTACCAGTCAGCGAAACAACTCCTGTCATTACTTTATTAGAAGGTAATACTCCGCTAATTCCAGCCCCGGCGATCGCCTCTATTGTGGGCAGACAGGTGCGCGTTTTCGTTAAATATGATGGTCTTAATCCCACTGGTAGCTTTAAAGACCGGGGTATGACTATGGCTATTTCTAAGGCTAAAGAAGCTGGAGCTAAAGCTGTAATCTGTGCTAGTACTGGTAATACCTCTGCCTCTGCCGCCGCCTACGCGAGAAGGGGCGGAATGCGCGCTTTTGTGCTTATTCCTGATGGCTATGTTGCTTTGGGTAAATTAGCCCAAGCTTTACTCTATGGGGCGGAAGTTCTGGCTATTAAAGGCAATTTCGATCGCGCCCTAGAAATTGTCCAAGAAATGGCTGTTAACTATCCCGTCACCCTGGTTAATTCAGTTAATCCCTATCGCCTAGAAGGACAAAAAACCGCCGCTTTTGAAATAGTAGATCATCTCGGTGATGCCCCTGATTGGCTTTGCATCCCAGTGGGAAATGCAGGCAATATCTCAGCCTACTGGATGGGTTTTTGTCAATATCATCAGGAAGGAAAATCCCAGCGTTTACCTAAAATGATGGGCTTTCAAGCTGCTGGTGCTGCCCCCTTGGTGAATGGTCAGCCCGTCCCTCATCCTGAAACTTTGGCTACTGCTATTCGCATCGGCAACCCGGCAAGCTGGGACAAAGCTGTTGCTGCCCAACAAGCCAGTCAAGGCCAATTTAATGCCGTTACCGATGCAGAAATTTTAGATGCCTATCGCTTATTAGCTAGTCAAGAGGGCATTTTCTGTGAGCCGGCTTCGGCTGCTTCGGTTGCTGGTTTGCTAAAAGTCAAAGATCAAGTTCCGGACGGGGCTACTGTAGTTTGTGTGTTAACTGGTAATGGTTTAAAAGACCCAGATACAGCCATTAAACATAGTAACAACTCGTTGAAACAAGGTATTGAACCGGAAATATTAGCAGTTGCTCAAGTTATGGGTTTCTAAACCAGTAATTTGGTGTATTTTGGAGATAATTATTAATAGTAAACTGGACAAAATTAACACTAATTTTGTTATTTTATATCGAAACAAAACCGGTTGCTATTATATAAATTATCTCCTTAAAATTATCAAAAAACCTGTTGCAAATTATTAGGATAAACCCTAATAATTATATAATTGCAGTTACTTATTACCTATTATAATAATAAATTACCCAAAATCAAAAATCTGTTTCAAGTGAAGCTCTTTCTGGAATAAAAGGCGGAAGTTGCAAAGATGAAGTTTTAGCCGGTGTAGGTAACTTTTTGGGAACAATATTAGTTTCTGGAGTAGGAGTAACTACCGATTCATCTATGATGGTGTCATCGGGGATAAATTGGGAATGACGAGTACCTTTTAGTTTAGCTAATTGTTCGATCGTATCTCCAAGGGCAGTAGTTAAATTAGTACGAGTTTGGGCGTGATTTTTTTGCTCTGTTATTAAGGCTTGGGAGAGTTGATTTCTTTCTTGCAATACCTCTAACAATTTCGCTTTTAATTCTGCTGGCGTTTGTAAATTTTCTATTTCTTTGTCTAGTATCTCTGGTATTTCAGTAGTTACTGTTTGTGCGATCGACACACTTTTAATTTTTTCTATTTCTGCTTTTAAAGATACTATCTTTTCTTGGGCTAACTTAGCCTCATTTCGGCGTTGTTGGGCTTCTTTATTATAAAGTTCCCGCCATTGCGCCTCAGTTTCTCGTGCGGCTTCTCGCTCTTGGTAAGCTGCCGCCAATTGCTGATGTAAAGATTTAATTTCTTCTAACCACTGAATAACTTGTTCCTGCATTAGTCTATGCTTCTCCAGGTTCTAAGTTGTGCATTTTAGATTATCTTGTAAGATAATACACAAAATCTAAATGTTTGTCTATTACCCATTATTTATTATTTATTATCATTAAACCATGATAATTGCTAAGTTTTTCCATTTTCTGGGTTTTCTCAATTTAGCAAAAATTCGAGAATTTTTAGCTAATATTCAATGGTTAAATTTACTAAAACAAGTATTCTTAAATACTATAATTATAAGTTTTAAGACTATTTTAATCATTTTTCAGCTAATTTTCGGGGTAATTATCCGGTTTGTTAAATTTTTTGGTTATATAAATTGGCAAACATTGCGAGAAGTATTCGATCGCTCTGCGGCACAAAGATTATCTGGGTTATCATCGGAAATGGCCTATAATGCCATGTTAGCTTTATTTCCGGCTTTGCTGGCAATATTAGCAGCGATCGGTATGTTTAAATACTTACAAAATACCCTTTATCGATTAGTAAGTTTATTAGGCGTAGTCGTACCCAGTGAAGTACAAAACCTAATTCGGAGTTTTTTTCAAGAAATAGTTACATCAAATAATCAACAGGTATTTTCCCTTGGTTTTATCGCTGCTTTGTGGGCATTTTCTAGCGTCATTAGTTCGGCTATGGCTGCTTTAGATCAAATTTATCAAGTACCCATAAGCCAAACTCGATCTTTTTGGCAAGCTAAATTAGTTTCGATCGGCCTTAGTATTGGTACTATTGTATTATTACTCACTGCTTCGGCAACTGTATTTATTAGTAATATAGTAGTTAGAATTATAGCACGGCAAAGTTGTTTGGTAGAATCAGTTAAAAGTTGTCAAATTCAAAATTTACAAAATTGCCGTTTAGAACCCCTGCATAAGTGTCAACTAGAAATACAATTATTAAAAGCTTGGCGCTGGTGGCAATGGCCAATAGCTTTAAGCATAGTTTCTATTGCCTTCGCTTTTATTTATTGTTGGGGACCTAGCCGACTGCGATCGGGTACACCTATTATTCCCGGTGCCGTTATAGCTGCGTTACTTTGGGCAATCATTTCCTATTTATTTAGCCTATATGTCGAACATTTTGGTACTTATAATCGCACCTATGGCGCTATTGGTGCTGTAATTATTTTATTATTATGGTTATATCTAAGTAGTTTAGTTATGCTATTAGGTGCCCAGTTAAATGTCACCGTAGGGGAAGTGATACAACGGGAAAAAAATAATGGGAAATAGGGAATTGGGCATGGGAAATAGGGAATTGGGAATTGGGCATGGGGAATTGGGCATGGGGAATTGGGCATGGGGATTAATTAAATATGGGAATTGGGGATTAAGATAAATATAGGAGAAATTATGCAGAAACAATTACTAATAACAACTTTAATTACTTGTATGATTTTGCCAATAAAATTACCTGGGATAGCCCAAGAAATCACACAATTTCCTGGGGTAAATAATATCAAATTTGATAAAATCCAGTCTATTTCTGCTGAAGTCGATCGAAATGTTAAATTAGAAAAGGCTATTTTACAAAACTCTCCTGGTTACAAAAATTTTGTAAATAGCAGTAAATATGCTCAATATTATTACAATAAAATAGATTTAAATGGAGATAAAAAACCAGAAATTATAGTTCATCTAGTAGGTTCTTATTTTTGTGGTACTGGTGGCTGTAATACCTTAATTTTTCAGACGGTGGGAGATAATTATCGCTTAATTTCACGTATGACAGTAACTCGTTTACCAATTATTGTTACACCACAAAAAACTGCTGGCTGGCATAATTTAATTATATATTCTGCCGGTGGAGGGGCTAAACCTAATTATCATGTATTAAAATTTAATGGTAAAGAATATCCTCGCAGTCCTTATCTTGGGGAAGAAATAAAACCAAATGCGACTATAACAGGTAAAGCTTTAATGATAGATGCAATGCAATGTTTACGGAGCGATCGATGTGATAATCCTGGTATAATTTTAAAACCTTAAGACTGGTAAAATAGGTGCATTTTATAAACAGCCAAAAAAACATATTTTAATTTTAAAAATTATCTAGTTTTTTGGAGGTTATTACACTTGGGCTTACACTTGGGCGAAGCGCAACAACTGTTTTTTATAAAAATGCACCCAGCCAAATGCCAACTTATATCTTATATGCAATTATCAAAAAAATAAATTTCCAGCCATGAAAACTGACATAATTTTTTATGAAATTTTTAAGGAATTTCCCGATATTTTTTTTGAATTAATTGGCAAAAAAAATACTAACCCTAATACTTATCAATTTTTAGCGCCAGAAATTAAACAACGCGCCTTTAGACTAGATGGGGTATTTTGCCCACTACCAGAATTGATCGAACAACCTATTTATTTTGTTGAAGTTCAATTTTACAAAGATCCAGAATTTTATGAAAGATTATTTACCAGTATTTTCCTGTATTTTAGCCAATATCAACCCCCTAATCCCGATTGGCATATTATAGTTATATATGATCGCCGTAGTAATGAAAGTATTATACATCCGCGCTATCGGGCTTTAGTAAAACCCCATCTACGTTGTATTTACCTTGACGAAATAGAAGAACAAGATTTACAATCTTTAGGTGTGGGCATAGTAAAATTAGTAGTAGAAACTCAATCACAAGTCCAGGAAATAGCCAAGCAACTAATCGCGCAAGCTACAGAAGAATTAACAGATTCGATCGTAAAAAACAAGGTTTTGGATTTTATCAAAACCATAATTATCTACAAATTCCCTAATTTAAGTACAGAGGAGATAGAAGCTATGCTGAATTTAGATATCATTAAAGGAACTAAAGTTTATCAAGAAGCCGAAGAAAAAGGTAAACAAGCTGGAAGAATAGAAGGGAAATTAGAAGGAAAATTAGAAGGAAAATTAGAAGCAAAATTAACAATGATTCCTAAATTATTAGCGAAAAATTTTACTATTCAAGAAGTCGCAGAATTATTAGAATTAGACGTAGAAACGGTGAGGAAATTAACCTAAGAATAAAAATATTAAGGTAGTATTTGTTAATTGCAAATATAGAAATAAATAGAGAATAGGAAATAGGTGTACAAAATGTATAGTATATCCTATTTGTAAAAATACTCAAATAGATTGATACAATAAAATTAAGGGTGGCAATATTGTATTAGTTGTTATATATTACCTATTTTCTTATATATTTGCAATTAAAAGATACACTTTAGTTATTATATAGATCGCCGTAGTAATGAAAGTATTATACATCCGCGCTATCGGGCTTTAGTAAAACCCCATCTACGTTGTATTTACCTTGACGAAATAGAAGAACAAGATTTACAATCTTTAGGTGTGGGCATAGTAAAATTAGTAGTAGAAACTCAATCACAAGTCCAGGAAATAGCCAAGCAACTAATCGCGCAAGCTACAGAAGAATTAACAGATTCGATCGTAAAAAACAAGGTTTTGGATTTTATCAAAACCATAATTATCTACAAATTCCCTAATTTAAGTACAGAGGAGATAGAAGCTATGCTGAATTTAGATATCATTAAAGGAACTAAAGTTTATCAAGAAGCCGAAGAAAAAGGTAAACAAGCTGGAAGAATAGAAGGGAAATTAGAAGGAAAATTAGAAGGAAAATTAGAAGCAAAATTAACAATGATTCCTAAATTATTAGCGAAAAATTTTACTATTCAAGAAGTCGCAGAATTATTAGAATTAGACGTAGAAACGGTGAGGAAATTAACCTAAGAATAAAAATATTAAGGTAGTATTTGTTAATTGCAAATATAGAAATAAATAGAGAATAGGAAATAGGTGTACAAAATGTATAGTATATCCTATTTGTAAAAATACTCAAATAGATTGCTACAGTAAAATTAAGGGTGGCAATATTGTATTAGTTGTTATATATTCCCTATTTTCTTATATATTGGCAATTAAAAGATACACCTTAGTTATTATATAGATATCCGTAGTAATGAAAGTATTATAGATCCGCGCTATCGGGCTTTAGTAAAACCCCATCTACGTTGTATTTACCTTGACAAAAATATTATATATAATTTGAGTATCTCAATATAATAATTGTCGGCAATTAATAGCCAGTAAATATAAAAAATATAAATTAAAAAAATTTTAGTTTCAAAAAATGTAACATATCCAAATGTATCCTAACTAATGTGCCAAAATCAAAATACAAAACCATACATTATATAAAAGAGTAACCTCGATGAATTACATTTTCTCATCACGCGATCGCCTCAAAATGTTAAGCAACATTACAGCCTTATCTATAGCCTTAACTACCCCATTTTTAATTAGCTTTAACCCGGTTTTAGCCCAAGAGCAAAAAATGAAAACTCTGACCGTTTCCGGGCGTGGCATTATCAGCATTCCCACCAGCCTTACCCAAATACGTTTAGGAGTAGAAATTAAAGGAAAAACTGCTACAGAAGTACAACAACAAGTAGCCCAAAAAACCGCCGCAGTAGTAGCCTTATTAAAATCTCGTAATGTAGAAAAACTACAAACTACAGGAATTAATCTTAACCCCAGCTACAGTTATCAAAACAACGTACAACGCCTAGATGGATATATTGGTACAAATACAATCAGTTTTCGCATTGATACCCAAAAAGCCGGTAATATCCTAGATGAAGCAGTAAAAGCCGGTGCAACACGCATAGATGGTATTAGTTTTATTGCTTCAGATAGCGCAATTACCGAAGCCCGACAGCAAGCACTTCGCGCCGCTACCCAAGATGCTCAAAAACAAGCAGATACAGTCTTAAGTGTATTAAATCTTACGCGCCGAGAAATAGTTAATATTCAAATTAATAGCACTTCCACTCCCCCACCTCGTCCTATGTTTACTAAATCTATTGCTGCTGGAGATGTTGCGGCAACTACTCCAGTAGAAGGTGGAGAACAGGAAATAGAGGCTTCTGTTACTTTGCAAATTAGCTATTAAGATAATTTCGGGTTTTGTTTTTGTAGCTGAAAAATAATCTAAATTTATCACAGGCGATCGCTTTTTAGAGGAAAAACTGCATTTAATCTATGTAAACTTTTTCTCTATCAAGCGATCGTCTCTTATCAGTCATTATGCTATAATAAAAATAGGTTATATTTAGGTACAAACTCCAACATCAAGCATAAAAAATATAATAACTTATCCGCGATACTTCTTGATAAGCATAAATTTTTAAAATATAAATAATAATATTACTCAAAAATACCTTTATTTTACCTACTTATCTGTTAATGATGCGTTTTATATAAACAACTATTAAAATTCCCAAACAAAACCAAATTGCTAAAATAACTCCCGCAGCTATCCAATTAGTAGGTTTATTTTTATCAGTTACTATTTGAGCTTTTTCGCGACATTCCTGTAAAACTTCTGGAGGAATCATTTTTAATACTAGCCAAATTCCTAAAGGTACTAAAATTAAATCATCTAAATAACCTATAATGGGAATAAAATCAGGAATTAAATCGATCGGACTAAAAAGATAAGCTACAACACAAACAGCTAATAATTTGGCATACCAAGCAACTCGCGGATCTTTACTTGCCAAATAAATAGCAAATGTTTCTTGTTTCATTTGTCGCATTAATTCTTGTAGCGATCGCATCTTAACACCGTATCTTCCTAGTATCATATTTTTTTTACAAAATAAGCCCGTTTTAACAACAAAAACGGGCTTAGTAAAAACCTAACAAAATTCAGCAATTAAACTGTTATTTTCCTGAAACCGAAACCTTTTGATTTAGTGCATTTTGCAACACTTCTACCTTATCTGTTGCTTCCCAGGGTAAATCTAAATCAGTCCTACCAAAATGACCATAAGCGGCAACATCTTGATAGAAACGACTGTTTCTTTCTCCTGGCAAACGCTGTAAATTAAAAGCCTGAATAATTCCTGCTGGGCGTAATTCAAAAGTTTCTTTTGCCACTTCTAGTAGCTTTTCTTCATCCACTTTGGCAGTACCAAAAGTTTCTATCATCATACTAACAGGACGCGCTACCCCGATCGCATAGCTTAACTGCACTTCGCACTTATCAGCCAACCCAGCAGCTACAATATTTTTAGCCATATATCGGCAAGCATAAGCAGCACTACGATCTACTTTAGTTGGATCCTTACCTGAAAAAGCGCCGCCACCATGACGAGAATAGCCACCATAGGTATCGACAATAATCTTACGACCAGTTAAACCGGAATCTCCTTGAGGTCCACCAACAACAAATTTACCAGTGGGGTTGACAAGAAAGCGAGTTTGTGCATCAGGCTTAACACTAATATCAGAAAATACTGGCAACACTACAGCAGTCCATAGATCTTCTTTAATTTTAGCTTGAATTGCCGCCTCGTCTGTAATATCTCCAATAGTTGGGTCATGTTGGGTAGAAACCAAAATTGTATCGATGCCCACTGGGTGTCCATCTTCATAGGCCACAGTAACTTGGGTTTTACCATCGGGGCGTAAGTAGCTTAACTGACCAGTTTTCCGTACTGCTGCCAAGCGACGAGCAATACGATGAGCCAAGCTAATTGGCATGGGCATAAATTCTGGTGTTTCATTGCAAGCATAGCCAAACATTAAACCTTGGTCGCCTGCACCAATTTTATCTAATTCTTCTTCGCTGGCTTGTTCACGAGATTCTGTAGCTTTATTAACTCCTTGAGCAATATCTGGAGATTGTTCGTCTAAAGCAACTAAAACCGCGCAACTATTGGCAGAAAAGCCATTATCAGCATTAGTATAGCCAATTTCAGCGACTTTTTTTCTCGCTAAATCTACATAATTAACATTAGCTTTAGTACTGATTTCCCCAGTAATTAAAACTAAACCAGTATTAACGACTACCTCGGCAGCGACACGGCTTTTCGGGTCTTGGGTAAGTAGGGCGTCTAAAATGGTATCGGAAATTTGATCGCAGATTTTATCTGGATGTCCTTCGGTAACAGATTCGGAGGTAAATAGGTAGCGACGAGACAAGGATAATTCCTCCCTATAAAATAAACTACTGGTTATTTTTTGCTGAAATTAGTATCGTAAACAGCAATCATAACAATAAATAGAGCTTACATATTACATGAAATTGTTTCCGGTTTGGGTTTTTATTCATGTAAGATTTTTCATTTTTACTAATTTCTTGCAAATATTGAGGCGATCGCCCGGAAATAACCTGCTAACCAGATAAATTTATGGGCTAGGCTAATTTGGTAAAATCTGAATTTCATCCAAAGAGGCGATCGTCACATCAGCCCCTTTTAAATACCCTACTCTATTTTCACCCCAGCAAATCCCCACACAACCAGCAGCCCCAGCATTTTTGGCCATAATAATATCCCCTAGAGAATCTCCCACCATCAAAGTAGCCCCAGTTTCCACCTGCAAAGACTGGCAAGCTTGCCAAAATAAAATCGGATCGGGCTTACTCGGTCCCTCATCCACTCCCATAAACAAAGACACATAATCTTGCAATTGATAACGTTGGGCAAAAGCTTGTACTTCTTTTGTCGGTGCTGCTGATAGAATTCCTAACTTTAACCCCCCATTACAAAGATATTTAATTACTTCTAAACATCCAGTAAATATCTCTGCATGGTTTGATTTATCTAAATATGCATCGGCATCTGCAAATGCACGACGGGCTATTTCTAAAGACTCTATCCATCCGCGTCCAGTTTCAGCAATATAAGCTGCTGCCGCTATTTCATTTTCCCTACGACTACCTACAGCCATTAATCCTGTCGGATCAATTCTATCAGCATCAATACCAAAAGCCATTAATAATGGTTCACCAATTCCAGGTATTTGAGCATCGATGAGGCGCGATCGCTTTCTACCTAAATTTCTTAAAAAATCCGCCGTATTCTCTAAAGTACCATCTTTATCAAAAATTATGGCTTGAATATTCTTAAAAATAACATCTCGACACTTAATACTAATCAATTAAAATTACTCTCCTTATAATTCCAAATATCCCATTACAAAAAAAGAGGGATATTCCCTCTATTTGCAACAAGGTTAGAAGTTTTTTAAACCAACCCTGTTGCCAAAAATAAAAATATCTCAACCTAACCCTCGGTTTCAGTTTCCGTAGCTGGGGGAATATCTTCTTCCTCCACTGCTGCTGCTGGAGGTATCTCTTGTACTTCTTCCTCAGCTTGTTGAGCAGCAGCACGGTTAGCTTGTTGTTTCGCCCGCATTTGTTCCCGATACTTAGCAGCCATTTCTTCAGCTTTCTCGTACACCAATTGGGGATTTTTCACCATAGCCCCTGGTTCGGGTTCTAATTGCTTGGTAGAAAGAGAAATCCTGCCCCTTTCTGCATCTAAATCAATGATCATTACTTTAACTTCATCATTGACATTGAACACACTATGGGGAGTATCAATATGATCATGGGAAATCTCAGAAATGTGTAGCAAACCGCTAACACCGCCAATATCAATAAACGCACCGTAAGGTTTAATACCTCTGACTGTACCAATTACCACCTCACCTACTTCGAGGCGGTTCATCTTCCGTTCAACTAATGCCCGTCGATGACTTAAAACTAAACGGTTGCGATCTTCATCTACCTCTAAAAATTTTAGGGGTAATTCTTCACCCACTAAATCTTCTTTTGGTTTACGAGTACTAATATGAGAACCAGGTATAAAACCCCGCAGCCCTTCGATCCGTACTAATGCTCCACCCCTGTTGGTAGCAAAAACATTAGAGCGTACTGTTGCATCTTCAGCTTGCAACTGACGCACTCTTTCCCAGGCTCGCATATATTCTATACGGCGAATGGAAAGCGTTAATTGACCATCTTCGTTTTCATCAGTCAGAATGAAAAATTCACGGGTTTCATTTGACTGTAATACTTCTTCGGGAGCATCAACCCGGTTAATTGACATTTCTTGAATGGGAATATATGCAGCCGTTTTAGCTCCTATGTCAATCAGAGCTCCCCTTGGTTCCAGGCTGAATACTGTTCCCGCTACTATATCACCTGGGCTAAAGTGATAGTCATATTTATCTAGTAGGGCTGCAAAATCTTCGTGAGTAAAGCCGACTTCTTGGGCGAGTGTTTTCTGATTGACCATGCGAATCGTTTCCTATTAGTTATCTCTTTGATAGTGCTATACAAACTTGGCTTCACTTAATTTCAGCTTTACCATATAACTAGAATTAACTAATTTGAGTTAAACTAGATAGTCTGTTTCCTGTTTCTGCCAAGACATAATTTTGTTACTTGTCCACAGGCGTAAATTTGGGTGTAGCTCACCCTATTTTTTGATTTTTTTAACTATTTTTCGGCTATTTTTAGCCTTTTTTCACCCATTATTTTTCAGTAATTTAGTGAATCGTTGTATTCCGTTTAACCTGATTTATAGGCTGGGAAAGTTTTGCATTGACTTTGGTTTTTCAACCAAATAATTTTTTTAGCCTAAATTTTTGGCTTGATCCCATAGCAAAAAATTCTAACCCTGTCAAAGTTCACCATAAATAACTATAGTTAAATATGAGTAAAGACGATCGAGATTTAATTAATTTCCCACGCCTAAAGACGATGGTCTGCTTGCTTTTTTGGTATTTCTAAAATATTCCCAGAATTTTTAACTAGGACAATATGTTAGATTAATTTACCTTCAGCAAGTTTACATCGCCTGTTTAACGGTAGTTGATGCGAGATCTATTAAATCTCGGACAACGACTCTCTATTATTACCAGATTTAGGATTTTTATTTCCAAGGTTCTGGCGCGAGAGTGGTCCGCTTCACCTATTTAGCTTTTTTGCTGTTTCCCTGGTTTTAATTAAGTTGCTAATGCTGATTAATTAATCTCCTGGGCTTTTTGCAATTACCGCTTGCTCCTTGTGCTGACTTTTGGTTTTATGGCTGCGTATTTACGCAGCCGATTTTTTCCAAATGCCCCACTAGGTATTTCAAGCATTTATCTCGATCGTATCATATTCTGTCTTTTGAGGCAAAATATACCTTTTCTTACTTCAGCTATTTTGATATTGGGCTAATTCGGGGCGTTGGCTAGTAGTTTATTGGTTCAATCATTATAGTTGCGATCGCCTGTTTTTGTGTTGAAGTTTTAGTCAAGTGTATAGATAGTTCTTCCTCATCAAGATTATCTATATCATGGTTAATAAGATTTTGTCAAGATTCAGAAAAAATCACGCCGCCGCTCGTTTTTTCGCTCCCTAATATGGACATATTATATACATTTGCAATTACAATTAACTATTTGATGATGGTTAATTTATCAATATTTTTAATTTTATGTATTATGAAAGGCAAATTAACTATCTGGAAAATTATTGATCGCCTTTATGAACACCCAGCTTAACAATAATTCCTGTTTTGGAATCGGGTTGAGGGATAATTTTATCAATAAAATCTACCAGAAAATATATATGGTTAGGAATGGCTGATAAAAGATGGCTGAGGTTGGCGATCGCCTGGTAAAATTACGGCAGATATATCGCATTCCAAATTATTTGCTTGACTGTTGCACGCTTGTAGGTGATTTAAAGTATTGACAAAATCTTTAATACTTTGAAATTGCCGATAAACAGAGGCAAAGCGCACATAAGCCACTTCGCTGATACTTTTTAGCTGTTCTAAAACTAATTCCCCTAACTCGCTGCTACTAACTTCTCTGACTATACGCTGTTGTAATTCTGCTTCTATTTCATCTACTATAGTTTCTAATCGTGTGACAGAAATGCCAGTTTTTTCACAAGCTCGAATAATTCCCCGTAATAATTTAGAGCGATCAAAGGATTCTTTTTCGCTATTGCGTTTAATAACCGTAATAGAGACAAATTCTATACGTTCGTAGGTAGTAAAACGTCCTTTACACTGTAAACATTCTCGCCGTCGGCGCACACTTTGACCTGATTCCGCCGATCGCGATTCAAGTACTCGACTATCTGTGTACTGGCAGAATGGACACCGCATGATTAAATTCCTCCTAAAAAACTCGCAAGGGAGCAGGGGAGCATGGAAGGGATTAAGGGAGAAGGGGAGAAATAGATGTTTTGAACAATAATGGGTAGTATTGATAAAGATGATGGATTTTTCCTTACAGCCGCTAGAAAGTTATATGATGCCTTGGCTACAAAGCTGAAAATTTAGGAAAAAGTTTTGATTGACGCACCAAAAAACAGATGATTAAAATAATGAATATATTAATCAATATATCTGTTAACTACCCTAAATAACCGAAATAGTTATAGTTGGTTGACAAAAATAGCAAAATACCGAGCCGTACTACCTGGTTAGAACTGGATAAAAATTTAACCAGCTAATAGGTAGGAGCAGCTCAGGTATTTTTAGAAGGCCAGCATAGGCAGACAAGAGTCTGATTTGTTACTGACCGATGCGTGGAGGCTCGCGAAAGGCGATGGCAAAGAAAATTACCCCAAGAGCCAAGGTCAGAATCAAAATGTAAGCAAGGCTTTCCATCTGAAAATTTCCTGTGAATTTGTTATAAAAATCAATTTATACCATTTTCCAGAAATTGTGAATAAAAAGCTTTAATTTTTAGCCCAGCAAATTTTTTTATTATGAATGAGGTAATGAATTGACTGGAAATTATAGTAATTATACTTAATATTTCAGCTTAAGAGGGAAAAATAGTCGATGAGGAATCAAAAATTTCTATTAGCGGGGGAATAAGACTTGAGAAGCGATCGTACTGATTATTAATAATAAACCCGCCTAAGCACTGGAAAAAAAACAGTGCAGGCGGGTCAAAGTTTAGCAATTATCCGCTTAGACTCAGAGAAGTTTTTAGCTTCGACAAACTAAAAGCGGACAGAAAATTAGGCTTCTTTCTTACGAGTTGAAGGATCACCCAATTTTTGGAATAGACCCCACTCGACTTGCTCTTCCAGATCTGCTTCAACACCAGCAAACACATCTCGGAAAAGAGTCCGAGAACCATGCCACAGGTGGCCGAAGAAGAACAGTAGGGCAAATACGGCATGACCAAAGGTAAACCAACCACGAGGACTGGTGCGGAATACCCCATCAGAGTTGAATTTTTCGCGATCGAAGCGGAAAATTTCTCCAAGTAGAGCGCCACGAGCAAAAACTTTTACCTGGGCCGGATCGCTAAAGGTTTTACCATTAAGCTCACCACCATAGAAGGAAGCGGTAATACCAGCTTGTTCAAAATTGTATTTAGATTCTGCAC
>CAWUOF010000026.1:0-15975 GCA_963923765.1 uncultured bacterium
GCTATTCAAGCATTATAACTTATTTAGCTCGGTTTTTTTGTTTAAGTCCCGTTAACCTAGTTATCTGAGTAATAAATTTTGGTCTGACGCACCCTACCAGGCTGTTTACTTATCTTCCCCATCCCCCATTCTAAATTCTAAATTCTAAATTCTAAATTCTAAATTCTAAATTCTAAATTCTACATTCTACATTCTAAATTCTACATTCTAAAAAACAATACCCCTGCCTATTAACAACAGGGGTATAAAAAATACATTAATGAACTAATTCGATCGCCCGTTTAGTTAAAGCCTCAGCAGTTATCCCATTAAACGCCATTAACTCACCAGCACTAGCAGTAGTTTCGCCTCGTTTCCAGGCAAAAATATCGCGTTTAACAGTACTCCGCAGCATCACAGGTTCTAACATAGAACTGACACCACCAGTAACACCAATTAAAGCATCTCCACCAAATAAACTTTCAAAAGCAACATCACTTAAAAACCCACCATCAGCTTCTGAGCAAGTATCCCAGGCAGTATCATCAGGACGATATAAACGGCGAGGGTTAATAACAGAAACTATTCGCACACCCAGCCCTTCAGTTTCCAAGAAAGCGGCAGCTTCAAAAACAGGAATTAAAGTCATATCGCCAATAACAGCAAAGACAATAGTCTTATCTCCTTTAACTTCTTGTAGCAACACGGCACCATCTTCTAAGCCTTGGCGAGTTTGGGCAAAAGTAGTACGAATTGGTAAAGGCGACTTACTAGCAGTAATAACAATACCCTTATTTTTAGTAGTTAAAGCCCAGTCATAACAGACTTGAATACTATTAGCATCTGGTGGGAACAAGGGAAAAACATTACCATTACGCATCATAGAGGCAAAATAAGCCTCAATTTCCGGACGTTGGTGAGTCCAGCCATTACGACCTTGTTCTAAGGCACCAGCCGTAAATAAAGTAATAGTAGAAGGAGTAGGGCGACGTAATTCTGCCATTGCTTGAGTAACAGTTTGCCATATTGGTAAACCATTAATTGCAAATGATTCGTAGGAACACCATAAACTCCGGGCACCCATGAGGGATAAACCAACAGCTAAACCGGCACAAGCATCTTCGCTGAGGGGTTCATAAACTTGTCCGTTAGGTGTTTGGTTATAAAGTTCATCTGGGGTAGGGTGAATGATTTTTAAGACTTGGTTAATATTACCAATTCCCGATGCTTCATTACCATCTGCATTAGTAACTAGAAAATTGCGATCGATAGTGCCAACTTTTCCGACTAACTGCCCCATTGCTGTAGTAGAAACTTTTGGATCTCCACCAATACTATATTCTTCTAAGGGTAAATTTCCTAATTCTGGTATCGGTAATTCAAACTCAGTTACTACCGTTTTAGCAGCAGGACCACCGCCAGCCCGTTCACAATTAGTTCTGACTAATTGCCAAGCATCAGCAGATAAAGCCCGTGATTTTAAAGCATCAATAATATGGGGACTATCTAGGGTATCTTTCGGATATAAATTATGGGATTTTGCACCCCGGGCGTGTACTCCTGCACCTTTCAATTGTTTGATAATAAATACAGTTAATTTACCGCCTAAAGCCAACTTAGCTGCTTTATCAACTCCCATCAAAACAGCTTTAGTAAAATCTAAGCGTTTTTTGAAGGAAAAAGCGGTACTATCAACATAATCACCGGGCTGGTTTTGATCATCAAAATCTTTAGCATCGACTAAAACAACTTCATCGAAGCCATTACCTTGCCAATAAGCGATCATTTCCTGGTTAGTTTTAGTAGAAACCATGCTATGATGTTCTTGGCTGTAACCATTCCAAACTAAAACGGGTAAAAAGTTAGTTACGCTTGGATAAGCAGTATGGAAATGAGCCATGCTACTCATAGGATAAGGTTCACCCATACCACCATCACCAAGGGTAAAAGGAAATAGTTTATCTCGGTGGAGTAAAGCGGCAGCCATAGCGAAATGTTGCCCTTGTCCTAACGGACCGGCAGGGGCAAGAATGCCAGGAATATAACCGGAAAGGTGCCCTAGCAAACCGTGTTTTTCCCGAAAGCGATCGCGCAATTTTTGTACTGTATCAATACCCATATCCTCTAAAGATCGATCGAGGAACATGGCACTATAAAAACCGGGGGCATGGTGGCCAACTTCGGTCATAATATTCTTGTAGCCCAGCATCACCAAAGCAGCATAAGCTTCTGCTTGACTAGCAAAACCGCCCGGATGTCCAGATGCTTTACTGCCAGTAATTTGTAGTGTCAGGTAACGTAAAGCATCGGCAGCTAGTAAAGTTTGAAAAACCGCCCCAGGATCGGTGGGGTCTGATATAGCCCCAGACCCCTGAGCGATCGCAGCGCTTTGTCCATAAGTTTCAAAACCGGGCAACGCCTCGCCAAAATACTGAATGCCCTCACAAAAAGCCGGGGCTGATGAAGTCGCAGCGTGACTAGCTATGGTCATCCTAAATTCCTTAGATCAGAGTGAGATTGAACTATTATTTATGAGTTTAGCAACATTTATGTTGCTAAAATTAACAAAAACTATGTCGCAAAATAAATAATTAGACACAAAACTTAAAATTTATCTAATATTAATAACCACTTAAAATTAATGACTGCCCTTAACCCATCTAATGGTCTACTACCTGAAAAACCAGGTTTTTTGCCTCCTTCCTCCCGCCTAACCCGAATTTTTAACCGCCTACAGCCAACGCCAGAAACAGTAGTAATGATTTTGGCTGTAATTATTGGCGGCAGTACCGGTATGGGAGTAGTTACATTTCATTACCTTATCCATATCATTCATTATTTGAGCATAGAAAGTTTTATGGGGGTAATATACGTCTGGGGTGCATGGACACTAGCCTGTGTCCCTATCCTGGGCGGTTTAATTATCAGTTTAATGCGCTGGTGGCAGCCAGATTTTGGCCCTAATATTACCTCCATGATTGCCGCGACCCAAGAAACTAAGCGTAATGTCCCTCTAGTTTTACGTCCCGTTACTAAAATGGTCGCCGCTTCCGTTTCCCTGGGTACCGGCGCATCATTAGGCCCAGAAGGACCAAGCGTGGAAATCGGGGCTAACTTTGGGATGCTAGTTAGTTTTGTTTTACAGGTATCCCAAGAAAGGCAACGCTTATTACTGGGGGCTGGGGCTGCCGCCGGATTAGCGGCTGGTTTCAATGCCCCGATCGCCGGCGTATTCTTCGCCCTAGAAGTAGTCCTTGGTGCCACCTTTGCCACCTCTGCCGTTAGCGTTGTATTATTAGCCGCCGTCGTTTCCGCCCTCATCGCCCAAATAGGCTTAGGTGCAAAACCCGCCTTTACCCTCCCTCTATACATGGTGCGATCGCCCCTCGAACTACCCTTTTATATAGGATTAGGTTTATTAGCTTGCCTAATTTCTATTGCCTACACCCAAGCAATTAAACTATCTCAAAGTTGCTTTCAAGGGCAAATAAAAGGATTTCGTTGGTTAACAAAAATTCCCCGTTATATTCATCCCATAATAGGAAGTGCGATCGTAGGTTTCACCGCCTTACAATGGCCGCAAATTCTCGGCATAGGTTATGAAACTATTGCCGCTATTCTTCAAGATGTCGAATTCCCCCTAGAATTGCTGCTTATTCTCTTAGTTATCAAATTAATAATGACAGCAATTAGTTTAGGTAGTGGCTTAGTTGGTGGCACATTTGCCCCCGCTATGTATCTAGGTGCATCTTTAGGTTCAGCCTACGCCAAAATCATCACCGCCATTATCCCAGCAACACAAAACTTTATGGCAGGACCGCCAGCCTATGCAATGGTAGGAATGGCAGCAGTTTTAGCTGGTAGTGTTCGCGCTCCTTTAACCGCTATTTTGTTATTATTTGAACTAACCAGAGATTATCGAATCGTTTTACCTTTAATGGCAGCCGTAGGTTTAAGTGTTTGGTTAGTAGACAGATTAAAACCCATACCAAAAAATACCTCCAGCCTCCAGCAAATGGGAGTCAATATCGAAAAAGATTACAGCCGGGAAATTTTACTACAAATACCCGTATCTGAAGCTATGCAAAAATCTCCCTTAATGTTACCAGGCAATATGCTAGTAACTGATGCTGGTTTAGCTTTAATGAATAGTAACTGTCACAGTAGCTTAGTAATTGACCAAGAGCGAAAATTGCTAGGAATTATTACTTTAACCGATATCAATCGAATTTTAACCAAGGTAAAAATTTATGATACAAACAATGCTAGTAAAAATCATTTAATTAATCAAAAAATAGCTGATATCTGCACCACAGAAATTGTCTATGCCTATCAAAACGAAACCATTGCCGATGCTTTAGATAGAATGGCAGCCAGAGGTTTACATCAATTACCAGTAGTCGATAAAGAAAATCATTTTCAAGTTTTAGGTTTATTAGATGAACAGGGAATTTCTCTAGCTTGTCAGATAGCTGTCACTAAAAATACTTTACAAGGTTATTGTAATTTGCCGACAAATTTGGAAAAAATACCAATAGACAAAGTAAAACAAGTTGCATGATTTGATTATGATGCCAATATTTTTTTGATAAGGTTTCTATTTAATTAGACAATTCCCGTAGGGGCGGGTTATGCGATCGAATATATAATTAACAGACAATATACATAAACCCGCCCCAGTCATATCGACTAATTCCCTAAATTCGATCGCACCTAATTTATTACTAATTTTCAATTTATCTGTGGTGTGGGGGCGGGTTTATCATGGTTATTTGTTGATATTATATCTTATCGAATAACCCGCCCCTACAAGTCACTCGATCGCCTCTGTGATAATTATTTATTGTTTTTATTTTTAATTGTTGTTAGGCTGTTGTTGGGCTGTTGTTGGGCTGTTGTTGGGCTGTTGTTGGGCTTTAGCCCCATTTGATCTATGCAAAAAACGACCAGACAACCAATAACCCCACTTCTCTACAAAAAACCGGGGTTCTAAACCCCACTTGAAATATAACGCCATTAATTAAGCTAAAAAAATAAGCTGCCTGCTCCCTCCTAAAAGTTTAAATCTTAATTATTAATAATAAATTGCAATAAAAACTTAACCAGCCAGGGTAATTTCAGTATCATTCTATAAACCTTAATAACCGAAATATCCATAATATAAGAGTTTATAGCCGGATTATCTATTGAGATAAATAAATGATAAATCAGAATTTAGTTAAAAAATTTAATGATTTAAATAAGAATAATTATCAATAATTTAAAAAAAATGGTAAGATTACCCTAATTTATATTAGGCCCCAAAATAATAGTCCCAAAAAAGTGAGGAAAATCGATGTCCAATTTAGGCAATACCTTAAAAATTAATCCAGCCATTGTTTTAGCAATTTTAGGAATATCTGGATCTGCCCTAGCAGAAAAACCTCCAATAGAAGAAATTAACGAAGATACTTCCGCGATCGAACAAGTTACCTCTGTTTCCCAACTATCAGACGTACAGCCCACAGATTGGGCATTTCAAGCTTTACAATCTTTAGTAGAACGTTATGGCTGTATTGCTGGATATCCCAATGGCACCTATCGGGGAAATCGGGCCATGACTCGCTACGAATTTGCCGCAGGTTTAAATGCTTGCATGGATAAAGTAAATCAGTTAATTGCAGCCGGAAATAATCAAGTAAAAAAAACCGACTTAATTACCCTACAAAAACTATTAGAAAATTTTAGCAACGAATTAGCTACCCTTAGAGGTAAAGTAGACTCCTTAGAAGCCAGAACCGCTAAATTAGAAGCTAATCAATTTTCAACTATTACCAAACTCCAAGGAGAGGCCATATTTGCTGTAACAAGTATAGCAGCCGGGAAAAATGCTCTAGGTAACAAAATAGATAGAGTACCAGTTTTAGCAACGAGAACTCGTTTAAATTTTGAAAGTAGTTTTACAGGTAAAGATTTTCTGAGAACTCGTTTACAGGTAAATAATTTAGATGCTTTTTCTAATAGATCTACTCTCACTCCAGAAGGAGACTTATCTTTTTCTGCTGGCTTATTTGAGTCAGGAAGTAATGAAATTCAACTAGATGAATTATCCTATATTTTCCCCATCGGGGAAAAAACCCAAGGATTTGTAGCTACTAATGCCACTGGTTCTGATAGCTTTACTGATACCATTAACCCATATTTTGATGGTGATGGTGGTAGCGGATCTTTATCTCGTTTTGGTACACGCCATAGTATTTATTACCTCAACGATAGTATAGGTGTAGGCTTAAAACATCAATTTAATAATAAACTAGAATTAAGTCTTGGTTATCGTGCTACTTCCGCTAATATTCCATCTCAAGGCAATGGTTTATTTAATGGGGCTTATGGAGCCTTAGCACAATTAACTATTAAACCCAGTGATAGTTTTAAATTCGGTTTAACCTATATTAATGCCTATAATACCGATTTGGGAACAGGCAGTAATAGAGCTAATTTACGTTCAGTTTTAGCAAGTAATCCTGGCTTTTTTAAATTAACAGGTACAACTTATGATTTACCAATTTCTAGTAATTCCTATGGCATAGAATCATCTTGGCGAGTTAGTTCTAAATTTGTATTAGGTGGTTGGGTTGGTTATACTAACAACCGCATCTTATCTACTCTACAAGGAACTATTAACCGAGGTGATTTAAATATCTGGAATTGGGCTGTAACTTTAGGTTTTCCAGATTTGGGTAAAAAAGGTAATTTTGGTGGAATTATTTTAGGAATGGAACCGAAAGTTACTAGCGTTAGTAATGGTTTAAAACCTGTTATTGGTAAAGATCCTAGTACTTCTTTACATATCGAGGCTTTGTATCAATACCAAGTTAATGATAATATTGCTATTACTCCGGGTGTAATTTGGTTAACATCACCAGACCATAATAGTAATAATGATGATATAGTTATTGGTGTGGTGAGAACGACATTTAGTTTTTAAATTTAGGTTTTAAATTTAGGTTTTAAATTTAGTTTTTACCATTGGCAATAGATTAGATAATTTTACTAAATTATTGCCAAAATATTTGATTAACTAAAAAAATAGCCAGCTATCTTAATATGCTGGCTGAATTTTTTATTTATGTTGTCTTCTCAATTGGAGGAAACCGACTCTACTCGCTCCCAAACTTGTAGAGGGTTAAATTCCTTGTTAATATCCATATTAGTAGATTTGTAACAAAAGTCACTAATAATTTTTCATAAAACTTAACGTGATTTTTTGCTAAATAACATAAATCTAACTAATAAGACAAGCTATAATCTAAGATTGGCCTTTTAATGGAGCGATCGCCTGGTGGGGACAGCCCCAGATGACCCGCTCTTGTTTATAAACCACCATACCTGGTTTAGCACCTTTAGGCTTATAAACATATTTAGGTTGGGTATAAATAACGGGAACGCGATCGCTTTGACGACCCCGACTATAAAAAGCAGCGATATCTGCCGCAAATTGTAAATCAACTTCATCAGCTATATTTCCCGGTTGTACCCGTAACAAAACATGACTACCGGCAATTTCTTGGGCATGAAACCATAAATCATAATCACCAGCGACACGAAAAGTAAGCTGGTCATTTTGGCGATTATTGCGACCCACCAACAATTCCAACCCACCAGGGGACAAATATCGATAAAAATTGTTACCGGAGGGGTCATTTTGTCCCTGATAGTCGGGATTTTCCAAATATTTTTGACTAATTAACTCCTCTCGAATTTCCTCTAAAGCTTGTAAATCAACTAATTCTCGATAGGTTTCTAACTGAGAAATAGCTATTTCTACTTGCTCTAAATAGGCAATTTCCTGCTTAACTTCAGCTAATAAAGGTTCTACCGCATTACGCGCACGTTTTAATTTTTGATGTTGCCGATAAATTGCCTGGGCATTTTGCACAGCATTTTTTTCTGGTTCTAACGTAATATTTACAGGCATTCCCGTTTCAAAATCCGCTAAAGTAATAGATTTCATACCCGGTTGCCATAGATGCAAATTTGCCATTAATAAATCGCCATTTTGTCGATATTTATCGGCTTCATCTGATTGTTGTAAACGTTCTTGAAAGTTATTAGCTTTTACGTATAATTTATTTAAAATATTACTAATTTTTTGGCTAAGTTGATGGTGTAATTGTTTAAATTTTTGCTGATTCAGGCGATCGCCATAGTATTTATTTAGTAATTCTTGCAGAGATTTAGGAGTTTCAACAACTCCCCAACCCATCACCGTATATCCATTATTGGTAAATCCTGGTTGAAATTTACCTTGTGCTAAAGCTTGTAACCATTCTTGCCATTTTTGCCAAAGACTTTGCCAATCTTTAGGAGTTAATTTATTAGTATTTTCTTCAGGATTAATATTTGCTGCTACTAACATCGATCGAACTAAAGCAGAACTTAAACCGCGATAGCTTTTCAACATTTGTTTATCAATAGAACCAGGCACTAAACTAATTCTTTCCTGCCATCTTGTTAAAGGTTCACTCAGAGTAGGAATAGGGTCAGTAAGTGGCGGCGGAATTTCATAAGGTTGACCAGTAAGTATTGGCCGAACACTAGATTGTTGAGCGGTAACTTGATGAGCAACACTAACTATATTATTTTCCTGATTAGCTAAAATAACATTGCTATATTTACCCATAATTTCCACATAAAGATGCCAGAGGGCAGACTCTCCAGGGCGGCGAGCAAATTGTAAATCTAAAACTCGTTCCCAAGGAGCAATTTCTGCGATCGCAACCAGGGCCAAACCTCCTAACTGATGACGCAATTGATCACTAAAAGTAAAAGTATCCGGAATGCGGGGCGGTGGCGCACCAGTACAAATTCTAGCGGCTTGGGGATGCCAGGAAATATCTAGCCAGCCCCGATGTTTAATAGTTCGCAATGCTAGGGCAATAGTATAGCGATCGCGCTGATACACCTGCTCTAACCTGGCAGGCAACCATTCAGCACGTAAATCCCAGCAAGCGGCAATGGTTGTGGTAAAATCAAATGGTTGCAAAATTATTAGCCTTTTAAATCCTAATAGGAAAACTAACCATATTTCTATGGTGGCAGATTAGTGGCAAAAATTATAAAAAAGTTAAAAAAGCGAATATTTTAGCTAAAATCAGCTTTTTTAGAAATTTTAACCTTGTATTTGCAAATTTTTCGATATAACATAAAACACAATAGTTTTTAAATTTTCCCTGCGGATAAGCGGTGATTGGGCTATGGAAATACAACTAATTAATATAGGTTTTGGTAATATTGTATCTGCTAATCGTGTCGTTGCTATTGTTAGCCCAGAATCTGCACCTATTAAACGAATTATCTCTGACGCGAGAGATAGGGGACAATTAATTGACGCTACCTACGGACGTCGCACTCGCGCTGTAATTATTACAGATTCTAGTCATATTATTCTCTCGGCTATTCAGCCAGAAACTGTTGCTCATCGTTTTGTTTTAAATAAAGATGGCAGTGTTAATGATTAATTAGACATTTTTAATTATTTAAAAATAAAGGGGGAATGTAGAATGTAGAATGTAGAATGTAGAATGTAGAATGTAGAATTGGGAAATTTTGTTTTTTTTAGTAACTATAAATAGCTAACTTTATGTATTGGTATTTGTCAAAAAATAGTATTTTAACTATGTAAATCTTTATAATTTTGGTGATAATGCCAAAGTGAAGAAAGCACAATCAAGTTATTTACTATTTATAAAATGCACTTAAGCAAATACACTAAATATAATCATCTACCAAAGTAACAAATAATCCATGAGTGATAATCAGGGTAAATTAATAGTTTTAACAGGCCCAAGTGGTGTGGGCAAAGGTACATTATTGCGAAAATTATTGCAAAAACACCAAGAATTATATCTTTCAATTTCAGCAACTACTCGTTTGCCCCGTGATGGGGAAATGCATGGGCAGCATTATTATTTTCTCGATCGCCAGCAGTTTCAAGACATGGTAGCTAATCATCAGCTATTAGAATGGGCCGAATTTGCCGGTAATTATTATGGTACACCCAGACAAGAAGTAGAAGCTAAAATTCAAGCAGGTAAATGGGTAATTTTAGAAATTGAATTAGAAGGCGCAAGGCAAATTCGTAATACATTTCCCCAGGCTTTAAGAATATTTATTTTACCGCCTTCTTGGGCAGAATTAGAAAGACGCTTACAAGGTAGGGGACAAGATTCTAGTGCAGCGATCGCCCGTCGTCTCGATCGTGCCAGAATAGAAATAGCCGCCGCCACTGAATTTGAGATCCAAATAGTTAATGATGATTTAGAAATAGCTTTAGAAAAAATAGAATCTGCAATTTTTACCATTAACTAAAAAGGGCGTTCTTCGGAACGCCCCTATTTTAATTGTGCCTGAAATGTAAAGAATTAGTTAAAACTACCAGCAAAAATGCCTTGAATTACTGATAGATTTTGCAAGAGGAAATAGGCAACATAAGCGCCGCCCATACCACCGATGAAAAATCCAGCAGAAAATTGGCTCCAGCCTTGACCATTTTGCAATTCACTGTCACCAGTTTTGCCAATAGCAGCATCACTACGTTGGAAAGTGACAATACCGTAGGCACTTAAACAGGCAGTAGCAAGAGTAATTAAAGCAATGCCTGAAATTAAAGCACCTAAATTAGCTACATCAGAATCGCGCAGTGGACCAAGTTTAGCCCAGGGACCAATGATAAAGTAACCATGAGCCAAGCCAATTTCCAGACCACGTAACAGAGGAGATAACCCTTGACGATAAGCTGGTAAATTGCTCAAAAAAGCTTTGCTGAAAGCTGAAGAGTTAATCGGGGTTTCGAGATTACCGATTTGCGGATCTCCACCTGCGGCAGAGATGAGATCTATTCTCCGATCGCTTGATGTCATATTTTTCCTTAGATTATTACTAGTGTAGTCTTCTGCGCTTACAGCATTTATTACCTGATGGTAATTATTTTAAGCGCAAGATTATCTCACAATGTGAACAGTGAATAGTAATTAGTAAATCTAGCCAGAACCACAAATTTTAAATAGTAAATCTTCGCTTTCAAACAGCGATCGCTAACTCTTGAAAATTTCTGTAATTTTTTTTACAAATTTTTTCAATTGTCCCTGCTTTTTTTACTATTCCAATTTTTAGATTTTTCTGCGTAATTTTCACTTTTCACTTTTCACTGTCCACTAGAAAAATCTTTTCCTATCCTTTATAGGGGATGGAAAAGTAAATCGGGGAAAAAGCGATTAACCTCGATTAAAATTCCAGCCGTAATGCTTAACCAAACTGCGGCTAAAATCGGGGCTGAGGAAAGAAACCTGGGTAAACCTTGCATGGAATATTCTCCTAAAAACAGAGAGTTAATCAATTAGAACTAGCGAGGAGAAACGGTAATTTCGTTGTCTTTGGCATACAGTTCACCGCTGAGGGTTTCTTTGATAGCAGCCAAAGGCCAAAGAAAACCTGTGAGCATGAACTTCACTGCCCGGGGGACATCGATAATGATTTCTTTCTCTTCGGGAGAATTTTCTTTGCGGATATCAATCAGATAAGAACGACCGACCCAGCCAATCCAACCAGCGATATACAGGAATAAAACGCTGGGAATAATGAAGTCGCCAGCGTGACTCCAGCGACCATCGGCGATCAAGTGGGGCAGACCTTCAGGGCCGCACAAAGCATCTGCATAGCGTTCAAAACGCTTTTTCCCAGATTCGGGATCAGCAGTGGTGGGACGAGCAGAAGCAGCCCGTTCCTGGAAAGCGGAAGATTCGCGGCAAGGTACTAAACCAGCCACATCAGCCGAAGCGGAAGGTACAATACTGAACCAGAGAAAAAGTGTGAGAACCAGTGCCAACAAGCGTCGCATGGATTTTTTTCCTTTTGTTACGAAAAGCAAAGTTTTTTTACACAAGCTTTTAGCTGTTGCAGCAGCTTAGTTAAGAAAACTTTGAAGTAATCTTACTCTTCTGAGGAAATTGCGTAAAGATTAAGCTACTAAAAGTAACTTACTCATTGAATAAAATTACCAGCAAATGGCGACAATTTTAGCAATTGAAACAAGTTGTGACGAAACTAGCGTCGCAATTGTTAAGAATCGTAAAGTATTAAGTAATATTACAAATTCTCAAATAGCCGTACATCAACAGTATGGGGGAGTTGTACCAGAAGTAGCTTCGCGACAACACCTAGAAACAATAAATATAGCGATCGACCAATCTTTAGCAGAAAGCCAATTAAATTGGTCAGAAATAGATGCAATAGCAGCCACCTGTGCCCCTGGGTTAGTAGGAGCTTTATTAATTGGCCTAACAGCAGCTAAAAGTTTAGCTTTATTACAACAAAAACCCTTGTTAGGGATCCATCACCTAGAAGGACATATTTATGCTAGTTATCTCAGCGAACCAAATTTACAACCACCCTTTCTTTGTTTATTAGTTTCTGGGGGTCATACCAGCTTAATTTATGTCAAAGATTGTGGTATATACGAAACCCTCGGCCAAACTTGTGATGATGCTGCCGGAGAAGCTTTTGATAAAGTAGCTAGATTATTAAATTTAAATTATCCTGGTGGACCAGTAATTGATAAACTCGCCCAACAAGGCAACCCGAAAGCCTTTCCCCTCCCAGAAGGGAATATTTCTTTACCTGGTGGGGGTTATCATCCCTATAATTCAAGTTTCAGTGGTTTAAAAACAGCTATGTTGCGGCTGGTGCAAAAATTACAACAAGATGGGGGAGAAATACCTATACCGGATTTAGCCGCTAGTTTTCAAGAAACAGTGGCCAAAAGTTTAACCCGCAGGGCGATCGCCTGCGCTTTAGATTATGGTATTAATACCATTGCCGTTGGTGGCGGTGTTGCAGCTAATAGTGGGTTACGGCAGCATTTACAAGCAGCAGCAGCAAAAAATAATTTGCGGGTCTTGTTTCCCCCCTTAAAATTTTGTACTGACAACGCCGCTATGATTGGTTGTGCGGCTGCCGAACATTTCGATCGAGGCCATATATCCCCCCTCACCTTGGGAGTCCAATCTCGTATGGCCATTACCAATGTGATGCAGCTTTATTCTGATTAGATATCTCCACACTAACTAGGCCCATAGCGCATTAGGCATCCCGCATTAGGCATCCCGGGGCATAGCGCATGGGCATAGTAACAAATTTGTAGCATTTTTTTTATTTGACAAAATATCTATTAATAATTCAGCTTTGCGGTAGTTAAACTGCATAGTATTAAAATAATAGGCAATTCATATAACCTTTTTAAAACAAGGCTTTGTTATAAATAAGCCATAATATTAATTATGTAATTTAACTACCTAAAACTGATAATCATCATTCCTAAAATCTTCGGCCTAACAATCGCTGTCGGACACCTTCAGCAATTTTTTGGCCAAGATATTCCGGAATTAAACTTTCATTCGGGCCAAGTAAGTAGAGAATTAAACGGGTTCTCCCCCGCCATACAAGCAAATTAGCATTGACAACTAACAAATCTTCTTGCCAAATAGCATACATAACCTTATAGAAAAGGCCCGGTTGGTTATCCGCTTCTATCAAAAGGGCAGGTAAATGAAACACTGGGTCAACGTAAAACTCTGTTTCTACCTCTTCCAAGCCCGCATCAAGGTTAAACTCCACCGCTAACATTTCTTCTACTTCAAAATGTCCTGCTAAAGCTTCACGAATAGCACGACAGACATTTTCGGCGGTTTTGTCAGTAAGGGCTTTGCCCCCACGCGAAACTATCAGTTTGATAAATACCAGCATCGGTGGATAAATCTGGCCATACAAACTGAGACTATGAATAGTTAGCCCATAGGCAGCTAAGACACCAAAAATATCACTAAGCAGAAAAGATTGATTGCGATAGGCAAAATGCAGGGCATTTTTGCTGCCCTCTGGTTTCAGTTCGATTACAGCTTGCCTGGTTTTATATAGCTGATACGCTAATCTCAGGTTTTGCAGTTGGATCTCACTGCTGACAAATTGCTCGTAAAATTGAGGGAATGCCCGATTAAATCTCTTGAGCAGTTCCAATGTAGATGATTTTAAACCCGGAGCCATAATAGGGGTTAAACTCGCTTACAGGTCTGAAGCACGGATGAGACTGAGTTCAATGCCGAGTGAGAGCGTCAAGCTCAACCATAAATTTAAATTTTAGATATAGTGATTGTCTATCAATCCTTGCCCTATCATCTACGTTTATTATAAATTTGAACATAAATATTTTTTGGGGCAATATACGATCGCTCTTTTGGGGTAATGCCCCAGCACAGCGATCGCAAATCTAGCTAAAAAACTAGGATAACATCTACTAAGGCTGCGAGTGCAGTATAATCCATCCAAAAATCTTATTTAAGGGTCTTTGGTTTATTTTTTGGCTTAATTTGGTAAGTAATTTTAAGATTTAGATATCATTACACTCAGAGGTTTGAGTTAAAGATAATATACTATCTATTATGCTCATCTGAATTTCTACATTAACTACGCCTGCATGGGTTTCTGGAAAAGCTTTTTTACCAATTCCGACTCTTCTTCAACCGCTAAAACACCCCGCGTTGAGGAGGCTTTTGAACAAGGAAGCGAATTTGCTTCTCAGATGATTAGACCAAATTCGGCCATTAGTTCTCGCATCTTTTTCAGTACCGATCGGGACATTGATCTTTATGAACTTGAAGAATTATGCGACGCTGTTGGCTGGTCGCGTCGTCCCTTGCGAAAGGTGAAAAAAGCTATTCAATATAGTTTTCTCGTTGTTTCTATGTGGGAAGTCCGAGGCTCTCAACGCCGCTTGATTGGTTTTTCCCGCGCTACCTCTGATCATGCCTTTAATGCCACTATTTGGGATGTTGTGGTTCACCCAGATTATCAAGGTAAGGGTATGGGTAAAGCCCTAATGAGTTATATGATTAAAAAATTACGCAATGAAGATATTAGTAATATTACTTTATTTGCCGATCCTCATGTGGTTGATTTTTACCGAGGATTGGGCTTTATGTCTGACCCAGAAGGTATTAAGGGAATGTTTTGGTATCCAAATTAATTTTTTATTGATGAGATATTTTGCCCCATCTAGCTACGGACGGGTTAAGTAAAATTTTGTCCCAATTAAAAAGCTTTGGATGCGATCGCGGTAGTTAAGGAGCGATCGCTGGCGTACAGTATTAATTAAAGTGCGATCGCCCCAGGGCTGCGATCGCTATTTGTCCTTAAAAATTTTTACAAATGAATGGTTCAATTTGTGGTTTCATAGATAGTTAACTACCTACACTGACCTAACGGTAAGCGTGTAGGTAGTTCAATTTTTCCATCATAAGCCCAAAAACTAGCCCAGAAACTAGCCCAGAAACTAACCCAGAAACTAACCCAGAAACTAGCCCAGAAACCGGTATTTTTAATAATTTGGAAAAATATTTGTAGCTATTGATCTTTTTCTGGTTTTAATGGTATATAATAAACAAACATAAAGAACGGGATGTAGCGCAGCTTGGTAGCGCGCCTGCTTTGGGAGCAGGATGTCGCAGGTTCAAATCCTGTCATCCCGATTTACCTTAATTCGTTGTTATATAAAGGTTTTTAGGTATTAATTAGCTTAATTAATTTACCTATACTCTCAATTTTATCTAGCTAATGGCCAGTATAGCAGGTATGTATAGAGAGTAACTATTAAATTTTATAAATAATTTTCTAGTAAATTTTTTGGTAAATAATTTTTAAATAATAAAATAAATAATAAATAAAAAAGGATTTAAAAAAGTATTTAAAATAAAAAATTAAATAAATTAAAAATATAGTTAAATAAATAATTTAAATAAAAATAAAATAAAAAATATAATTTAATATATTTATATATTATACATATATCCCAATCACCCATCATATCATATATAATTTATATATAAATATATAAATTATATAATTTAATATTTGGCGTTGCTGAATTATAGGATGATGAGCCGAAAAAGCGATCACTGACAAAAT
>CAWUOF010000027.1:0-15894 GCA_963923765.1 uncultured bacterium
ACTGCGATCGTATTACCAGGAATTGGATTTGCTGAAAATACTACTGTATCACCTTGACGAATTTTAATTTGTCTATGTTCGCCTTCGGCAATGCGAGTTAAGGCTGAAAGCGGTTCTCCCTGGGAACCTGTAGTTAAAATTAATACCTTTTCATCTGGTAAATTGCGAATTGCTTGCAAAGGTTGGAATAAATCATCATCACATTTGATATATCCTAAATTGCGAGCATGGGCAATTACATTTAACATCGATCGCCCTAATACACTTACTACCCGATTATGTTTTTTAGCTATATCTAAAATCATATTCAGGCGATGTACTGAGGATGCAAAAGTCGTCACTAAAACTCTACCAGTAGCTTGATTAATAATGCGATCGAGATTTGGATAAACCGATCGTTCCGAAGGAGTAAAACCAGGTACTTCTGAGTTAGTCGAATCACTAATCAGACACAAAACGCCTTTTTCTCCATACTCAGCTAATTTTTGTAAATCAAAAAATTCTCCATCTACCGGCGTATGGTCTATTTTAAAATCCCCTGTATGTATTACCACACCAACGGGAGTATGAATTGCGACGGTAAAACTATCAGCTATGGAGTGAGTATTGCGAATATATTGTACAAAAAAGTTCTTACCAATGCGTACCATATCACGAGGCATTACAGATCTTAATTCAGTACGATTAGCTACCCCTGCTTCTTCTAATTTACCCTGTAACAAGGCCATTGCTAATCTAGGCCCGTAAATAGCTGGAATATCAAATTGGCGCAGGTGAAAAGGAATGCCACCGATATGATCTTCGTGACCATGAGTAACAATCATGCCTTTAATTTTATGGCTATTTTCCCGCAGATAAGTCATATCTGGTAGCACTATATTTACCCCATGCATACCATCAGTAGGAAAAGCCAAGCCAGCATCTAGCAAAATTATTTCATCATTGCATTCAAAAACACAGGTGTTTTTGCCGATTTCATGTAGCCCACCGAGGGGAATAATTTTTAGGGCAGGTGTATTTCCGTTGTTATTCATTAGCATTTTTTTGGATAAGGTTTACACTGAAATTGTTATTTGGTGGAAAACGTTAGAAACTAACAAGATTTAGCTAAATTTAGCTGATAAATTAGCTAACAAAATTGTTTTGATATAACCAATTAAACAATATTTATTAAACAATATTTTATAAATGGTATTTATAGCGCCGCGTTGTTGCGCTATCTTCATATTTTACGGTGTTTTCTCATTATTAAACTGTCTTTGCTCTGTCAATTATTTTCATATTGCCTAACATCTAAAATTATATAAAATAGATCGCCAGCCCTTTACCTTTGGCTTATACCGGAGTACAGCACTGGCGTTAATCTCTTATTTTGTAAAATTCCCTGTTTTTATTCCATTCTATCAAACAGTTTGGAATAATACCCAAAAAAGAATTTATACAAAACATAAAATTGTTCACTTTTTCAGCCCATCAAAGCTTTTGCCTTATATTCCTCAAATTAAGGCTAATTGTTTCAGCACAGATTCTAATTTTTGGATTACTTCTGGTGGTGCATCCGTTAAGGGTAAACGAGGAGAGCCAACATCCCAGCCTTGTATTTTTAAAGCTGCTTTTAACGGAATCGGATTTGTTGTAATAAACAACGCCTTAAACAGAGGGAAAAGCTTAATATGAATCTCAGTAGCTTTTTGATTTTGCCCAGATTCAAAGGCTTTTACCATTTCTTGTAAATGTTCACCCACTAAATGGGAAGCCACGCTAATAACTCCTTTACCACCAATAGATAAAAGGGGTAAAGTTAAAGAATCATCTCCGGAATATATACTAAATTCTGGTGGTGTTAGACAACGAATTTGACTAGCTTGCTCTAAATTTCCTGTGGCTTCTTTGATGGCTACAATATTAGGTATTTCCGCAAGGCGAGCCACTGTTTCTGGTAATAAATTTTGTCCTGTACGACCTGGTATATTATACAGTATTAAATTGATATCCGGACAGGCAAGAGCTATAGCTTTAAAGTGTTCATATAAACCTTCTTGGGGTGGTTTATTGTAATAAGGAACAACTTGTAAAGAGCCATCTAATCCTAATTTAGCAGCTTTTTGAGTTGCTGAAATTGCTTCGGAGGTAGAATTAGAACCTGTACCTGCAATTATTTTAGCTTTTCCGGCTACAGCTTTTTGCACTACTTGAAATAATTCGTATTGTTCATTCCAAGTTAAAGTGGGTGATTCTCCGGTGGTTCCACAAACTACTAAGGTATCTGTACCTCGATCGACTAAATGTACTGCTAATTTTTCCGCAACACTGTAATTAACACTACCATCTTCTTTAAACGGCGTTATCATTGCCGTCATTACACGACCAAAATTAACCACACTCTTTTATCTCCTTATCTGGTTTTGCTAATTGTTTTTTTGTTACTTATTAGCTATTTTTTGCATTTATTAGGATTGTTACCTTCACATTATTTTTAATGCAGTATAAACAATTATATCAAAAATTCGGCCACAATCACCAGAGAGAATAAATATTTTATTTTCTCGATTTGTTTGTCCTATTTTCTCTTAATTTTTTAGACCCTGCTATATATTTAATAACGCGAAGGTTACGTTAATTCCTGATAATTTATGCTAATTTATGCTAATTTTTGTGCTAATTTATGCTAATTTGTACTAATCTGTACTAATAAATTATGCACTGATTTCTATTCCTAATTTGTTGGTTTTGCTACTTTTTATTGAGTAGCATATTTTTTTCTACTATTAACTCAGCTATTTGTACAGCATTTAAGGCTGCACCTTTGCGGATTTGATCGCCACTGAGCCATAATTCTAAGCCACAAGGATGTGAAATATCTTGACGAATTCTACCGACTAATACTTCATCTTTTCCTGTTGCTTCGATCGGCATGGGAAAATAATTAGCTTGCCAATCTTCTACTAATTTTACTCCTGGTGCTGTACTTAAAATTTCCCTGGCTTTTTCCACGCTAAAAGGTTGGGCAAATTCTAGGTTAATTGCTTCTGAGTGGGCACGCAAAACGGGAACTCTGATACAAGTTGCTGTAATTTTAATATCTTGATCGCCAAATATCTTGCGAGTTTCATTAACCATTTTCATTTCTTCTTCACAGTAGCCTAACTCATTGAGTTGGGAATTGTGAGGAAATAAATTAAAAGCCAATTGGTAGGGAAAAACTTCGGCTTTGGGTGTTTCTCCTTGTAAAATTGCTGCGGCTTGGGTTTTTACTTCTGCCATTGCCCTTGCCCCTGCTCCACTTGCCGATTGATAGGTAGCGGCAACTAACCGTTTAACTGGTTGTACTTGATGTAAAGGCCAAACTGCTACTGTCATTAAAATTGTAGTACAATTAGGATTAGCAATAATTCCTTTATGTTCGGCAACTGCTTCTGGGTTAACTTCTGGTACTATTAATGGTACTTCTGGGTGCATCCGAAAGGCACTGGAATTATCTACTACTACTGCACCACATTCTACCGCTTTAGGTGCCCAGTGTTTTGATGTAGAACCCCCTGCGGATGCTAAGACGATATCTATATTATTAAACGATCGCTCCTCGACAACTTCTATGGGTAATGATTCCCCTTGAAATTGCATAGTTTTTCCTGCCGATCGGGGTGATGCCAATAGTTTTAACTCAGCTAGGGGAAATTTGCGATTTTCCAGTAATTCCAGAAATTCTGTACCAACTGCTCCTGTTGCTCCTAAAATGGCCACTCTATAGTTTCTACTCAAATTTTTTACCTCCACTTTGATTTACTAATATTATGTTTACTTCTATTCAATTTTTAAATAGGTTTTTGCCTTAATTTTTTGGTTATAATTTTTTATAAATTTTAATTATTTATAAAGGCAATTTTCTGGGTAACTATTTTACAGTTTATATAGTTTAAATTTATTTGTCAATTACTTGACCAAATTTTGTTTAACTATTACATAATTTTCCGATAATTTTGGAAATTTTGCTATAAATATTGTCACTTCGATCGATTTTTTGGCTTTTTAGCTTACCCAGTTCCATCATTTAAAAAATTTTGCCAAACTAGAAATTAAAATTATCAAGATTTTTAATAATGACGACTGTTTGTTCCTTAAATAAATAATGAGTCAATTATCCCATGTCCATTAGGCTATATTTTTTAGGTATATTTCATATTTATCAATAGGGAATGGGGCACAGGGAACCAGCAAAGAACCAGTAAAAAAATTTTCATGGTTTCAATTTACTATAGTAGTCTTTCAAATTAAGCAAACATCTCCTAAAATTTAAGTTAAAATCTATTATCCTACACAATTTATTTTTTATTTCTATTATTTGTTATTGCAATTACCTATTTTTTTAATTTTTAGCGATATCTAGTATTTTTGCAATTAGGAGATACTCGGCATTGGCCTAATTGCCATGGCAGAATTGCCCAAAAATGGCCAATTTTATCCTAATTTTACCAAGTATATACCAGATAAATTTAACCGATGCAGCCTCCCTATTAAATTTTTTCTCAACCATTAAATTACTATTTAAAATTCTTAATCTCCACTTATCCAGAATAAGCTAATATATCATATTGCGGTGAAAATAGACCGATGGAGGAGCTAAGAAAGCTAATCTCGATCGGAGCCACTGTTACAGCAGCAGTGACCCACCGCCGGGAAAAAGTATCTGTAGAGATACAATACCCGATCGCTCCCCAGCTAATCAACAATTAAGTAGGGACGATAAATACCAGTTTAACTTAAAATAATTGTCAGTAAAGCATAAATTCCGATGAAAGTAACCCAGGAAAAACTTCCCGCCAGCCAAATTGGTCTACAAATTGAAATTCCCTCCGAAAAGTCCAAACAAGTCTATGAACAAGTAATTAAAGAAATAACCCGTTCAGCAAATATTCCTGGGTTTCGCAAAGGCAAAGTACCCCGTGCAATATTGCTACAACGTTTTGGCACAACTAATATTAAAGCCAGTGTAGTAGAAAAAATAATTCAAACTAGCCTAGAAGAAGCAGTAAAGCAAGAAAATATAGAAGCAATTGGCCAGTTTGATTTAATTTCTGCCTTTGATGAGTTAGTCCAAAAATTTGATACTGATTCTACCCTAGTATTTTCTGCTAAAGTAGATGTGCGACCAGAAATAGAATTAGGTGAATATAAAGGCTTAAGTTTTAAAGCAGAAGAACAGCCCTACGATTCTACTAAAGTTGATAATTTTTTAGAAGATCGTCGTAAACAAAAAGCTACTCTAATTCCTGTAGAGGGACGACCTGCCGTAATGGGAGATGTGGCAGTAGTAGATTATCAAGGTCGTTTTGTCAAGTCAGGAGAAGGAGAAAATCAAGAATTTGAGGATATACCAGGCGGTAAAGCGGAAAATTTTGAAATAGAGTTAAGTTCAGGTAGATTTATTGAAGGTTTAATCGAGGGAGTTGTGGGAATGAATCCTGGGGAAAATAAAGAAATTTCCCTCCAGTTTCCCACAGATTATGCCCGGGAAGATTTTGCAGGAAAAACTGCTATTTTTACCATGAGTTTAAAGGAACTCAAGGAAAAAGAGTTACCAGAATTAAATGATGATTTTGCTCAAGAAATTAGCGATAAGCAAAATTTAGCAGAATTGCGAGAAAGTCTGGAAAGTAAATATAAAGATGATGCAGAACAACAAACAACCCAAAATAAAGAACAAGAGTTGTTAAAAGAATTGGTAAAAGTAGTAGGGGGAGAAATCCCAGAAACTATGATAAAACAAGAACTGGAATCGATGTTAAACCAAACAGCGATGCAGTTAAGTAATGCGGGAATTGATGTAGATAAGCTGTTTACTGCTGAGATGGTAGAAGAAATGAAACAGCGATCGCGTCCAGAAGCAATCGATCGCATTAAACAAAATCTCGCCCTAAAAGAAATCGCCCAAAGGGAAGCGATCGAAGCAGACCAGGAAGAGGTCAAAAAACGGATGGAAGAAATCAAAATGCAATTAGGCGATCGAAACATAGATCAAAGTCGTCTAAAACAATTTGTAGAATTTGAAGTCAAAAAAGAAAGAACCATCACCTGGCTATTAGAACATTCCCAAATCGAATTAGTGCCCCCTGGAACTTTAAATAAACCAGAAGAAGAAGAAGAAACAGAATTATCTGCAACAGATAGCGATGCTGAGATAACACAAGCTGAAACCCCAGATCAATCTGAAAATTCCTAAAGGAAAACATCCCCCCTGCCGGGGGGATAATTCAAAATACCCCACATAAACTATTGACAAAAGTCACCATAAATACTATCAATTTAACCCAATAAATAATCCTTAACCTCTGGTAAAATCAAGAAAATACCCCATATAATAATAAAAACCGCCCGCAACCCAAATATAATACCAACCAAACCAACAATCTGATATTAAAGTTTCTTATAATATATAGCATGAGCCAGACAATTTAGGAGATTTTATCGGGATTTTATCGATATTTTTCGTCTAAATTCCGATATGATATAATAATAATAGCAATATAATTTAAGTATTTTGCCCGATCGTTCAGTTTGGTAAACGATCCAAAAACAATGAGTAAACCGCTAACAATATTTAATAACTTTGAATATCTACCCCTAGTAAAAGAAGGCGAATCTAAAATAATTCGCTATTTAGGGCAAGGTAAGGTAGCAATTCGTTTAAAACCAACCATTTATTCATACACTAAAAATCGATATGGAATAATTCCAAATTCCGAAAAAATTCGCTGTAAATCTTCTCAAATTCTGGTCGAACAGCTAACCAAACATCAAGTGAAACATGGTTTTCATACTTATGATGAAAAAATAGAAGCAATTATAGCAGATTTAATCATAGAAAAAACACCTAATGGTTTATATTTCACCCCCCAAGATATAAACATTGATAATTTACCTATCTTTACTCCCATCGAAGTAATCGTTAAAAACACTCACATTGGTACTCCTAAACATCGATACCGCTATATAGATAATTATCCTACGCGCAATCATAAAATTATTAAAGAAGCTGGAGCTTATCCCAACAATATAGTTCGGTTTGATTGGCGAAATCCCTTACATGATGAAAATAACAACCGATTAGCAGATGAAGTAATGCCCGAAGATATGGCAGATTGGTGGATTGATACAAAGCAAGCTAAAAATACTGCAAATAAAGCATTTTCAATTCTGCATAATTATTTATTATCACGAGGGATTAAACTTTTAGATATATGTTTTTTTATTGATGCTAGTGGTCAAATGATTTACTCAGAAATTAGTCCCGATTGTATGAGAGTTTGTGCCAATGATAAAAGCTTAGATAAAGATATATGGAGAGCCGGAGGTAGTTCAGAAGAAGTCCTAAGAAAGTGGTCTTATTTTTTGGAGTTAATTACATGATAGTATGTATTGATGGTAATGATGGCACAGGAAAAACTACATTAATCAAAAAACTGCAACAAATCTTTCCGCCGGAGATTGTATTTCAAGATCGAGGACTACCGTCAGCAATGACTGATAGTTGTACAACCGAAACTGCTGATTTATATATAATTTTAGATGCTACCGTTTCAACTTGTCAAAATCGCTTAAAACAAGCTGGGAAATCATTAGAAGAAAAATATCATAATGAACAAGATTTAAGATTTTATCGCGAAAAATTCCTAGAAGTAGCTAATCAACTTCAAGCTATAATTATAAATGTTGAACAGCCAATAGATAAGGTTATTGTTGCAGTCGTCAATATAATTAAAGAAAATGTTGGGTCATATTAAAATTTATAAATTTTAACATGACCCAATAAATTTGGTTTTCCAGGCATAATTTATGGAAAAGCAAAAATATAAGACTTCCCCGTTGATTTTTTACCAGAAATTGATCCCCGTCTAAAAATATGGGTATTTTGTATAGTATTTTTAGGCTGGCACTTCCTCTCAATATTTGAACAAAAATTTTTTTTAGTCAAAATTAAAGGATTTTTACTAAAATTTTAGGTTTAGGAGCCAATTCCTTCTCAGATGGCTTTATGTTATAATAAAAATGGTTTTAAAAGACCGACTCAACTTTACCTAAAACAGCAAGAAGGCTCACAGCGTAATCTCTAATTCGGTGTTGAGATGAATTGCGATCGAGGTGAGGATCATAGTCTGACCATATTTGCGAAGGGCGAAAACCGGGAAGACTACAACAACGAAACCAGCAAAATATTCGGTTTTTGGTGACACAACCATCCAAATATATGCTACTGTAAATAAATAAACACGGTAAGGTCGATGCCATGTATAGAGCTATTAAGGTTAGCATTTATCCAACAGACGAGCAAGAGTCATATCTAGCTCAATGTTTTGGCAATACTAGATGGTTTTGGAATTATATGCTTAATGCCACAACCACCGCGTATAAAAAAACAGGAAATGTAATTAAGTTTCCTGGTAGTTTGGGGTTAATGAAAACCATATTTCATAAAGAATTACCAGATGCAAAATTCACAACTGTAACAATATCGAGAAACACTGACGGTAGATATTATACTTCTATTTTTTTCAACCAAGAAGATAAACCAGTAACTGCTATTAATGAATCCATTGGAGTTGATTTAGGATTAAAGAATTTTGCTATAACTTCTGATGGTTCAAAATACGACGTGGTGTGAAACAGAACCGACCCCCCTCTACTCCCCCCGTTGACGGGGACCCCCCTCTACTCCCCCCGTTGACGGGGGGATGGTGGGGAAGCAAATATAAGGCAATGGTAAATCCATCCTTAAATGCACTATAAAACTAAATAAAAGATGTTATTTCTAGTCGCGGTCGGGCATTCCGAGACTTTAAACGGACGTAAAATAAAGATATAAAACCACTAATATTTGTGGCTGTATCCGGTAAAACGTCAACCCCATGAGCGCGACCACCTGCAAAAGTGGCGTGGTGAAAAATTCCCGCACCTTTAGGTCGGGGAGGAAGTCGTCAAAGCGTAGCACTCGATCGCAGGTTTTTACATTAGTTCTATGTTTGTATCTCAGTCCTCAAATTATCAATTCCACAGCGCAAGTCGCTTAAATGTAAAATCTGTCAGTCCCAGCAACATGATCCCAATGGTCGTGGAGCAGTCCGGTGTGGGCGAAAGGGCCTTTGACATTTACTCGCGGCTACTGCGAGAACGCATTATTTTTCTAGGGACCCCAATTGATGATACTGTGTCTGACTCGATAGTAGCCCAGCTTTTATTCCTAGATGCTGAAGATCCAGAAAAAGATATACAAATATATATCAACTCCCCTGGCGGTTCAGTAACGGCTGGAATGGCTATATATGACACAATACAGCAAATTAGACCCGATGTAATGACTATCTGTTTTGGGTTAGCCGCCAGTATGGGTGCTTTCCTACTAGCAGCCGGAACAGCAGGAAAACGGATGTCTTTGCCAAGTTCCCGGATAATGATCCACCAGCCTTTAGGTGGTGCCCAGGGACAAGCAGTAGATATCGAGATCCAAGCCAAAGAAATTCTTTATCATAAGCGTAAGCTAAATGAGTTATTGGCTTATCATACAGGCCAACCCCTGGAAAGAATAGAAGCAGATACCGAACGCGACTTTTTCATGTCTGCGGGAGAAGCCCAAAATTATGGTCTAATCGATCGGGTCATATCTAAACAAAACTTTCCTACCTCTAAAGAGGTAGTCACCGTAGTCAAGTAAGAGGCACCTATGTCCAAGTACGACTCCCATCTAAAATGTTCGTTTTGTGGTAAGTCTCAAGAGCAGGTTCGCAAATTAATTGCAGGTCCGGGAGTCTATATATGTGATGAATGTGTTGACCTATGCAACGAAATTTTAGATGAGGAGTTGTTTGACTCCGGTGCTGCTCCCCAGCCTGCTCCGCGCTCAGAACCACCACAAAAACGCCGCACCCGAACAGCTAACCTCTCTTTAAACCAAATACCCAAACCCAGAGAAATTAAAAAATATCTGGAAGATCATGTCATAGGTCAAGAAGAGGCTAAAAAAGTATTGTCAGTGGCAGTTTATAACCACTACAAACGCTTAAGTGTTGCCCAAGCTAAACCCACAGGCAAAGCTGCGGATGATGCAGTCGAACTGCAAAAGTCCAACATTCTCCTAATAGGCCCCACTGGTTGCGGCAAAACCCTGTTAGCCCAAACCTTGGCCAATCTTTTAGACGTACCCTTTGCTGTAGCAGATGCTACTACCTTAACGGAAGCAGGATATGTCGGAGAAGATGTAGAAAATATCTTGTTACGCTTGCTACAAGTTGCAGACTTCGATGTAGAAGAAGCTCAACGAGGTATTATTTATATCGATGAAATCGACAAAATTGCTCGCAAGAGTGAAAATCCTTCGATAACTCGTGATGTTTCCGGAGAAGGCGTACAGCAAGCACTGTTAAAAATGTTAGAAGGGACCATAGCTAATGTACCGCCTCAAGGTGGACGCAAGCATCCCTATCAAGATTGTATCCAAATTGACACTAGCAATATTCTGTTTATCTGTGGTGGCGCATTTGTTGGCCTAGAAAAAGCAGTAGAACAGAGAATTGGTAAAAAGTCCATAGGTTTTATCCAGTCGGGAGAAGGTCAGCCCAAGGAAAAACGGACGGCAGATATACTAAAACAATTGGAACCTGATGATTTAGTGAAATTTGGTATGATACCAGAATTCATTGGACGGGTGCCAGTAGTGGCAGTAGTAGAACCTCTCGATGAAAATACTTTGGCAGCAATTTTGACAGAACCCCGTAATGCTTTAGTTAAGCAATATCAAAAATTGCTAAAAATGGATAATGTACAGTTGGAGTTTCGCCCGGATGCTATTCGCGCGATCGCCCAAGAAGCTTATCGCCGTAAAACAGGCGCTAGAGCATTACGAGGTATTGTGGAAGAGTTGATGTTGGATGTTATGTATGAGTTACCATCACGAAAAGATGTAACTCGATGTACTATCACACGGGAAATGGTAGAGAAGCGATCGACCGCCGAACTACTGGTACATCCCTCATCATTACCTAAACCTGAATCAGCTTAAAATAAACTCTAAGCTATTGTGGTTTGTCATAAAATATATACAGTGCGTCAGAAATAAAAACTTTCCTAGTTATTATCATCTGTCTGACGCACTTTAGTATTTTAGTAGATTTTAGATAGTAAATTTTAGCTAGTAAATTTTGGAATTTAGATGAGTTTTATCGAAATTCGCGGCGTGCATCATTATTACCAATGGATAACCCAGACAGGAATGCCAAGTCGATCGGGCAAGCCAATTTTAGTATTTTTACATGGATGGGGAGGATCCGCCCGCTATTGGGAAACCACAGCTAACGCCCTAGCCAATAATTTTGATTGCCTATTATACGATCTACGAGGTTTTGGACGTTCCAAACTACCAAATAAATCTATTAATAACACCATACAATTAAGTTATGAAATAGACGAATATGCCGAAGATTTAAATCTATTATTAGACGCCTTAAAATTAGATAAAATATATATTAATGCCCATTCTATGGGGGCTTCCGTAGCCACAGTTTTTCTAAATCTTTATGCGGAAAAAGTAGAAAAAGCTATCCTTACCTGTAGTGGTATTTTTGAATACGACGAAAAAGCCTTTACTGCTTTTCATAAATTCGGCGGATATGTGGTTAAATTTCGTCCGCCTTGGCTGGGGAAAATTCCTTTAGCGCATAAATTATTTATGGCTAGGTTTTTGCATCGCCCTTTACCAGCACAAGCAAGTCGCGCTTTTTTAGAAGATTTTTTGATAGCAGACTATGAAGCTGCTTTAGGTACTATTTTTACTTCTGTAAGTAAAACCGCAGCAGAAGTAATGCCTGGGGAATTTAGTAAATTAAATGTACCTACTTTATTAGTTGCTGGGGAATACGATAAAATTATTCCGGCTGAAATGGGAAGACAAGCGGCTTCTCTGAGTGATAAGATAGAATTTACAGTTATTCCCAATACGGCGCATTTTCCGATGCTGGAAGATGCTGATAATTATTTGCAAAGAGTTAGGGAGTTTTTAGAAATTGCTGGGTAATTTGATTATATAAATTTAGCCCGAATATCGAGCTTTTAGATATTGTTTGATTATCGGGTTAAGATTAAAATAAGTTTTGTTTTCCTCTTCTTTAGTATCTAATAATAAACGTATTCCTAGAGATTGTATTGCATTTAATAAATCTGAAGTAACTAACTTGATATTTTGGTTAAGTTGTGGTAAAGCAATGGGGTTATTTTCGTGAGCAAGCTGAATCATAATTGCTTGCTCTGGGGGAGTTAATCTTTCAAATATTTGTTTTAGTTGCATTTGTAAAGATTCGCATAAAATCAAGTCTTCATATTCCAGAAACTCAGCTACTTTACCGGCAAATATCTCATAAATCATTATAGCAGTAAATTCTAACCAGAGAGGATTGCCTTGGTAGGTATTAATTAATGTTTCCCAGGTTTCTTCATCTGATAAATTATGTTCCTGTAATATTTTTTTAGCTGCTATACCTAAATTACCTAATATTAAAGAACGAATTGGGCTATTTTCCTTATTTAATTTAGTAAAGTTTCTGATTTTTTCCGAACTAATTAACATTAAACAACTATTGTGAGAAGTTTCGGCAATTCGTTTAAAAAATAACGGATAATTTTCTAATATTGGTTGATATTCTCCGGCAAATTTTCCGATACTAAAAAGCATTTGTACATCATCAAGATAAGCAAACATCGATATTTTCGCAAGTAGTTGAGTAGTTGAGAAATTAGGCTTTCAATATCTTGAGAAATTTCTGTAGGTTCGCTAAAGTTTTGTAATAGGTTTTTCAGAGTTGTTTCTAAGGTTGGAGAAAAACAAAGACTGCGATAAATGATATAGTCAAAATTGGTTTTTATTTGTTCAATTAACTGGAGGGAAAGGGCGGTTTTTCCTATTCCGTTAATTCCAAGGAGTTCGATAAGACGACAGCGATCGACTATTATCCAATTTTCTAATGTAGCAAGTTCGGTAGTGCGTGAAGCGAAGCTATAATCGTAAAAGCTGAATAATTCCGGTGCATCATCTAAGTTTATGTGAGGTTGTTTAGGGGTTTCTTGGGGGTTTGGTTGGGGAGTTTGAGGTGTGGGCGATCGGTCTTGGTCAGTAAAAATATTAATATTATTGATTGTCGGATTAGTATGACAGATTACTGAAATTTCTGCTGGTGAAAAATTATTACTATTACTTCTTTGACTGGTTATTTTTAGACTTTTAAATATTGCTTTAAAGTTAGACTTAGTAACTTTTTCTCCTAATGCCGATGAAAGAGTATGCCATA
Source organism: uncultured bacterium (assembly GCA_963923765.1). GTDB lineage: Bacteria > Cyanobacteriota > Cyanobacteriia > Cyanobacteriales > CAWUOF01 > CAWUOF01. Next base: position 13,329 of record CAWUOF010000027.1, read on the forward strand.
ATTCATATCCGACATTTTTAATATGACTTTCACTAAAGTCATGTTCCTTGGCAATTTCTGGGTATGTTTTACCTTGGATAGTACCTTTGAGGACAGTTTTTTGTAAATGCTCTAGTTTCTTACCAGTTTTGGCAAAAACCAGAGATTCAGCTTGTTGTAATACTTCCTCGATATCCATAAAATAACAAATTAATACTAAACCATAATTTAGCCTATCATACTTTTCGTACTTTTCGTACTTTTAGTGGGTGACTATTCTTCGTAATTTTCATGCTGCCAGATATAAATGAGTTTCTTATACTAGAAATTAGTGTTGCGTTGTCAATTATAGCTATGGCACAAGCCAGCCCGCATAACATCAAACCATGAAATATGAAATAGTCAAGGACAAACAAAACTCAAGCAGCAAATAGCAGACAAGTAGTTTAAGTGAAGCACCTCCGTACTAGGAATGCTCTGATTGTCTAAATTATTGCTTATCGGGCCTAAGCTAATTGAAATTAGACCAAAAGTCCCTCTCAACTCTACCTCATTAACTTTTCACACATATTCTACACTATTATATATATGTTAGAACATTCTGTATCTTTTGACAGTACCTTAACTTCCTCAAAAGTTAGTTTTGACTTACCTGGACAAAATTCTTTGGACATCAGCAACGTAAATTCTGGATTAGAACCTTGGAACAAATTATACCCAGGGTCTTATAGTCCACAAGAATATTCTCAAGATTTTTTAGATACTGCTCTTGTCCAAAATGGAAACAAATCTAATCTTGTCTTGGGAAATGAGTTAAATAATAATTCTAATCCTCAGACATTTCCTTTTAGTACCAGTCTTTCCCCTAACCAAGCTGTACCAACAAATATTGATCCGATCACTGGGGAAAATTCAATAGCTATTGTTCCTATAATTAAAGCAAATCAAATAGCTATAGAAAAAATTCATCATTTCTTCACAGAAACAGATTATGTGACTGGAATGAAAGTAGCTTTTGAAAAACCCCTAGAACAATCTAAGATTACTCAAACTGTAGACCATTTACTTGCTGACTATAAAGACGGAAAATTTACAGATTTACCTTCTATTCAGTTAGAATCAGATTCGGTGATGGGGCAAACTAATGCCGCATTTTCAGCAGATAATTCCAAAATTTATATCAATGCCCAATTTGCTGCTACAGCCAGTATTAAGGAATTAACCAGCGTCATAGCGGAAGAGTATGGTCATGCAATAGATACACTTCTTAGTCCTGTTGATTCAAAAGGTGATGAAGGTGAATTATTTGCCAAAATAGTGACAGGTGAAACTCTAAATCAGCCATTGATAAATGCGATTAAAAATGATGATGACAGAACTACCTTATTCTTAGATGGCAAAAATCGACTTGTTGAACAATCTCAAATTGCAGCAGCATCAGTGAACGGTAGACTATATCAATCTCATCGTGGTTTTGACAATAGTATCTATACTCGTTCTTCAACTGATGGTGTAAACTGGACAGGTTGGCAGCAATCTGGTGGTGGAACTCCTAGTGCACCTTCCCTTGCAGCCCTGAATGGAAGATTATATCAGTCTCATCGTGGTTTTAACAATAATATCTATACCCGTTCTTCAACTGATGGTGTAAACTGGACTAATTGGACTTGGGCAGAATCAATAATACCGCTTGGTGGTAATGTTGTCCTAGAAAACCAGTATGGTGCAACAACAAAAAGTGCGCCAGCCCTTGTAGCTTTTCAGGGAAAACTATACCAATCATATCAAGGTACTGATGATAGGATCTACCTCTCTACTTCAACAGATGGTTTCACTTGGACACGTAGTAAGTCAGCAAATGATTATACACGTATGAATACTACGACTTATAGTGCTCCAACTTTAGCAGTTTACAATGGGAAAATCTATGAGTCATATCGAGGTACTGACAATAAAATCTATACAGCTTCTTCAAGTGATGGAGTAAATTGGTCAGGATGGACTCAACAAGATGGTATAACTCCTAGCGCCCCGACTCTTTCATCTATAGAATATGGTTCTAATAGAGGTTTGTATCAATCGCATCGTGGATTTGATAACAAAATTTATACTCGTAAATCTCAAAATGGGATAAACTGGACAAATTGGACAGAATCTGGTGGTCAAACACCAACAGCACCTTCCCTTGCTAGTTTCAATAATCGACTCTATCAAACACATCAGGGGTTAGACAATAATATTTACACTCGTTCTTCAAATGATGGTGTAAACTGGACAAATTGGCAGCAATCAGGTGGTAAAACACCAACAGAACTGAACGATTTAACAATAAAAAATATTAATGCCAATGGAAAATCATTCAATGTTAATCTCAATATGTATGACGGCAATGGTAAAACTGAAGCTAAAGGGCTTGATTCTAGCAAAGATACTGTAGTTATCATTCATGGTTGGAACAATGATGATGAGTATAAGTCGTCTAAAAAAGACTACAAAATTGGTAATCTTGCAGCTACAACTGCGGTAAGTAGCTTTTATCCAAATTCACAGGTCGTAACACTAGATTGGAAAGACGGAGCCGCAGATA
>CAWUOF010000028.1:0-15825 GCA_963923765.1 uncultured bacterium
GAAATATCTCGACGTTGGCGGTGGTTTAGGTGTAGATTATGATGGCTCTAAAACCAATTTCCACGCATCAAAAAACTACAATATGCAAAACTATGCTAATGATGTTGTAGCTGGTGTAAAAGATGCCTGTGAAGCTCGAAATATGCCTGTTCCTACCCTAATTAGTGAAAGTGGTAGAGCTATTGCCGCCCATCAATCAGTTTTAGTTTTTGATGTTCTCGGTGCTAGTGATGTGCCCATAGGAGAACCGGAACCCGCCCTAGAAACAGATCATTTATTAACTCGCAATCTTTACGAAACTTTCCAATCGATTAACAGTGAAAATTATCAAGAAGCTTATCACGATGCTGTACAGTTTAAAGAAGAAGCAATTAGCCTATTTAATTTAGGCTATCTGAGTATCAGCGATCGCGCTAAAATTGAACGCATTTATTGGGGTTGTTGTGAGAAAATTTTAGCCATTACTCGTCAACAAAATTATGTTCCTGATGACTTGGAAGACCTCGAAAAAATTATGGCTTCCATTTATTACATCAATCTATCAGTTTTTCAATCTGCCCCCGATAGTTGGGCGATTGATCAACTTTTTCCGATCATGCCTATTCATCGCCTTGATGAAGAACCTAATCAACGCGGTACTTTAGCAGATTTAACCTGTGATAGTGATGGTAAAATTGACCAATTTATCGATTTACGTGATGTTAAGCACGTTTTAGAATTACATCCTTTAAAATCTGGAGAATCCTATTATCTAGGGCTATTTCTTAGCGGTGCTTACCAAGAAATAATGGGTAATTTACATAATTTATTTGGCGATGCTAATGCTGTACATATTCAACTTACACCTTCTGGATACCAAATTGAATATGTTGTTAAAGGTGATACCATGACCGAAGTTTTAGGTTATGTTCAATATGATGCTGAAGATATGGTAGAAAGTATCCGTCGTCAAACTGAACAAGCTTTGCAACAAAATCTTATCACTATACAGGAATCTCAACTTTTACTACAAAATTATGAACGTAGCCTGAGTCGTTATACTTATTTGACCTCATAACCAGGCAAATAGTTTCGCTAGACTTGTCATTGGCAGGATAATTAGTTACACTGTATATTATGTTATTCAGGTTGCTTTTTCTCCTGCCTAAATTATATTTACTCTAAGTTTATTGTTATCTGTTGGGAATGCATCTCATAGACAGTAAATTACTGTTGTGGTGATGTTTTTGCTTTACTATGACTATACAAAAAAATTATAAATATTTGTATAGTTACAATAATCTTTTTTTTGCAAATATGAGATGCACTCCTTTAGTAACCTGTTTAAATATCTAAAAAATATTAATATAAATTCGGTAAATTTATGAAATCAAACGGTGTTATACTTGGCATTAGTAGCTCTTTTTTAATATGCTTAACTGCCTGTGGTGATGGTATCGATCGAGAAGCCCTAAAACCGCTTATCTCAGTTTGTAGTGGTGAAGGAATTACCCAAGCCGCAGCATATAATCCCGCCACAGAAATAAAACCGATGGTGGGTATTGAACAAAAAGATGAAACCAAAATAGATTTAAGTTATATTGATGTTAAATGGAGAGCTAAAACTATTGCAGATACTCAGTTAGTTGCCTGTATTAAACATCAACCTAAAAAATTAATCGAAACTTGCAAATATGCTAGTCAAAATAATTCTAATCTTACCTACTCTGTAGAAAGATATCGCAATCAAGCTGATGTAGTTTTATTAGAAGCCAAAACTGCTAAAATTATTGCAAAAGATACTCTAGCTGGTGAACCTTTAACTTGTAATGATAGTTTAAAACTTAAAAGAAATTCATCGGGTAATAAATCTGAATATACTGGAGATACTAATTTACAAGTTAATATTTCTAATTGGACTAAAGAAAAATCTGTTGGGAAAAAATAAGTAATAAATAAGCAATTATACAGTTATAAATTATATAATTGCTTATTTATCCCAGTAAAATTAATTTGTAAGGTGCGTCGCAATATTATATTTATATAATCAGGAGTTAAAGATCTGACTTACTCTACTAAAATTAAATATTAATTTTAGAGAAACAATACCGTAATTTTCAACTATATAATTTATTGACCAGGATTACTTACAAATTTCATAAACTAACTTTCATAAACTAACTTTCATAAATAATGCTCGATATACAGGTTTTCCCTTGGCAAAAGTAGCTAATTCTCTTTCTGTCGGAACAGGTAAAGGATTTTCTGACAGCCAAATATTATCACCTTGCTGTTGAAAATCAGGATGATGGTCAAAACGATCGCGCATATCGATCGCTACATTTTCCACATCAGATTGTAACAAAACTTCCCCACCAATAACTAAATACTTTGCTAAATCATCTAATAATTTTTCTTGCACTACTCGCCGCTTTTGATGACGTTTTTTAAACCAAGGATCGGGAAATTGAATCGTCACTCGCTGCAAAACATTATGAGGAAAAGATGCTAAAATTTCTGACAAACAATTATTAGCATTACCAAATAAATAATGTAAATTATTCAACCCCATTTTATCGCGACAATCATTTGCTTCCTCTACTAAAGCTTCACGAATTTCTAAACCTAAATAATTCCACTCTGGTTGCTCTTGAGCCATACTTAATAAAAACCTACCTCTACCACAACCAATATCTAAATGTAGAGGTTTATTAATATCAATATAGACTTTTTCCCATCCTGGGATAATTAGACTTTCCTGATATTTTCTGCTTAAAGGATTAACGTGCTGACGAACTCGAACGCGATTCAAATTATATTCCTCCTATTTTAGAATTATTATAAATACATACTAAAAGTTTTATTAATAATTATTGTTGCTTAATATTTCCGGTATATGGATCAGGTTGGAATGGCGCATTTGCCGCTTTTACTCTTAAATATAGTCGTAGCCCTGCCTAAAAGAGGTGAGACAAAATGCCGATCCTCGGCATTTAACAGACTACTAATCATCAAAAAAACTACACCACTGGGTATTGGCAAATTCCCGTTTCAATTCTGCGTAATTCTTAATAACCGCCGCCAATGCTGGTGTGGCCCGTTTTTTTGTGCTGGGTTGTAGACTGGTAGGGGTGAGATGTAAAAATGCTTGAATACGATTCATTGTTTCTGAGTAGCGATCGCACAAGTCTTCATAAGTCACGGTGATAAGTGGGTGTTTGCTAAATCTCTGATCAAACTCGGCAATCTGGGACTCATGCTGCTGGAAATCCTGGATTAAGATATCCTTATCAAAGTACATTGGTGCGGGTGGATTTCCCTCTAAGTCCTGATTTTTCATAAACTGAACCGAGAAATAACGCCGCAAGAGATTCTGGCGACGTAGACTAATAACCGCCAATTCCTTATCCTGCTCCAAGATTGACCACAAATCTGGCCAGTTCCCGAACCGTGCGCCACCCCGATGCAAAAGAAACCCAACGCAGGAGTGCGCCATATTTTGTTGAGTAAAAATATAGTTAGTAAGAATTTCGGATGCGGGCGTATTCGGCGTAAAGTCATACTTACCTGCGGTATAGTCTGGATTAAACATCTCAGTCATACAAAGAACTTGAGGATGATTGTCCAGACTTGTCCGCATCATGTGGGTACCTGACCTGGGGGAACTCAAAACCAAAAATTTTTTAGCTTTTGTCACATCCATTTCGATCTCAACGCCTCTCCAAAATTTTTAATTGCTTTCATATAGTAAGTTCCATACTTTTTAGTTGGCTCAATATGACTATTTTCATGGAACTCATTAAAGGTTGATACAAGAACCAGTTGGGGCATCACCGATTGACCTAGCACAAACTCGGTCATAACATTAAGCGTCTTACCATCCTGTCGTTCAATATGACGAAATGGGTTATTTTCTCTGCGATAATCTGTAAGATGGCGATCGTCATAGCCTGGGCTGATGGTAACAGTGCGTATTCCCCGATTGCCACAGTCCGATCGGCGGTATGCCTCTGTCCAGATGCTCTGCCAATTCTCAGACGATGCCACTTCTAAGGGAGAAAATAGTGCCCAGGAATCAAATAACCCAAAGGTGAGATGTATTGATTCTGTTTCGGCAGGAAGTCGCAAACTACAGGAAATCCGCAAAAATCCATCCGTCTTTGCCTTCAGTTCCTCGATCTCAGTGCGGTGTCCATCCCAGGAACCTGTCCAAAACAGAAATATTAGCGGTTGGGATTGATACCGGAAATAATGGGATGACTTGGAGACATCTTTAAGGGTAGCGATCGCCCGATCTAAAGCCTTCTGGTCAGGATTATAAATACAAAGTTGAATAGCAATTTTGATGGGAGATTCAGTCATTTCCGCCACATGAAAAATCCGAATCAGCCCAGCCAGTTCATACTCATTTACACCATTGGAGTCAATATGCAAATTAGCAATTATAAAATCAATGCCATGATGCTCCATCAATTCAAAATGATATTTTAGAGCATCGCCATCTAATGACGAATAGAAGCCTATTTCAGGCATATCATTAACGGCTCCGAATTCCAGATTGTCATGCCAATGACGACTGCCAAATCCATCGCCATACCAGCAATAATATTGAATGCCAATCAGCGGTCTGGTTGGCCTAGTTTCGCCATCACCCTGTTGGTGTTTTTGGGAATAGGCAGCAAATGTGGATTCAATTATTTTCATCAGTTGATTTGCTGAGTGATTCCAACTGTAGTGCTGCGCTTTTCTCCAACCGGCTGCTCCCATAGATTGTGCCAGATCAATATTCTTGGCCAACAGATTCATCCGATCTGCGAGTTCCTGGGGTCGTGGTGACACCAGCATGGCACATTGGGGGTCAACTACCTCTGTATAGCCCCCTTCGTTCACGGCAATTAATGGGCGACCGTGCGCCAACGCTTCCAAGGCAACGATACCAAAGGGTTCTCGATTTGCTGCGAACACCACAGCGCGACAGGCATCATACTCTGCCCTCAGTTGGGCATCAGAAAGTCCCTGCTTGAAACACACGCGATCGCTTATACCCAGAGATAACGCCATTCTTTCCAGTTTTTCCTGTTCAGGCCCTTTTCCCACCACCACTAATTTTGCATTCGGCACTAGGGCAAACGCCTCAAGGATCATTTTTACCCTTTTATGGGGCCAAAGTTGACTCACTGTTAGGAATTGAACCTGCGGCGAAAATTCAACCATCTTCTCATTTACCTGGGTCACACCTGGGTAAACCACATCCTCCACAACTCGCCCGTAAACCTGAAACAAATACTGAGCAATATAGTTACTGTTAGCAACAATGCGGTCTGGATTGCCCAGTTTGTCAAATAGCCCCAGGGAATTGATGGTTGCTTCGTAAATTCGGGACGGCACATCATCGTAGGTAAATTTTGGGTAGACATGGACATTCCACACATCCGATGTAATGGCATCATTAGGAAGTTGGCTGAGGCGTAGATCTTCTAACATACGCGGTGGTTCGTGGGGATACCACACCATCGGGTGTAGATCAATCAAATGACAGGGCCAAAGATGAGCGTGATAAATGTCGTGGATACCAATTTCCTGTTGCCATAGTTTGGGCAACAAGGTGCCATTTAAGAAGAAACCAAACTCTTCTTCAAAGTAAGGTGAAAGCTGTACAAATTTGAAGTTAGGCTCTGAGCAAATATCCCGTATCACCTGATGATTGATGGATGTAGCATAGAGTGTAATGCGATGGTGATGTTGCCAACGGGCAAGGCATTCTAGGACAAATCTTTCGGCTCCCCCATACTTAACCAGTTCAGGGATAATTATTGCGAAATCGAGCATATAGTAATTTCTGATAAGAATCAAATAAGTAGTTGGATTTTACTTTCAGGAAATCCAACTAATTTTAACCGATTTTGCTTCTAATTTTAATTGTAATCGCTATATTATTAATTTTTTATTTAGTGATAAATTTTCTCATATATGCGACTTTTTTATTTTCTTTATAGAGATTAGATTGTAGATTTTTTAAGATGTATATATATGCGATCGCTATTCTAATTAAAGCGATCGCATATAACTAAATATCCTACTAAAGTCGTGCCAGTAATTCTTTTTTCTTAGTTTCAAATTCTTCTTCAGTGATAATACCTTGAGCTTTTAATTGTCCAAGTTTTTCTAATGCCTGATAAACATTAGCCGCATCATTGCCTTTTTCTTTTTCTAAATCAGATACATAGCTTTTACCTTGCTCAAAAGCTGAATCATAAACTTTTCTAACCTTTTCTTCAACAAAATCACTAAGAGATCCGCCACTAGAAAAATGACTAATAGCTACTTGCCCAACTGCATAAGTGGAAGCACCAGAAGCGATCGACATTGATGCCCCACCAATTAAACTACCAACACCAGGAATTGCTTTTAAAAAACTAGCTCCTAAACGGGCAATAGTTGTGCCAGTAATTGCCGAAACAAAAGTTTTCCCCATACTATGCGAATAGTACACACCGTAGAGATCGGCAAGTTGTTGGATTAAATCTATTTGAATAGCAGTAACAGCAGCAAAATCTACTAAGGGAATAGGAATTAACCCACCTCCCATAGCCCACAATACATGCCTTTTAATAATTGCTTGAGCTTCAGCTTGTTTACTCATTTGCTATTTCCTCGGAAATTATCCTATTTTAATTCTAGTGATATTTTTGAATTTTGCATTAACAACAAAATGCATAATCAAAAATTTCTAAATTATTTATTACCCAATTTTTTATCTGATTGTCTGATAAAAACTAGATAAAAACTATAGATTGCTTTGACAAACTTCTTTTAATAATTCTTGATGCATTAAAGCTCGATCGCGCCAAAAATTAATCTTATCTTTAGAAAGACCTTTGCCATTATTGTAATAATCTATCCAATTTCTAGCAATTAAATTAGCATCATCAGGAATTTCCTCTAACTTCCATCCTGGTATATTAATTTCAGCCATCAACTCAGTTACCTTTGGGTCATAACTAAGAGCAAAACACCGACATTCTTCAGCAGCAGCCATAATTAAACTATGCAAACGCATACCGATCGCCATACTAACTCCCCGAAAAACACCTTTTAACTCCCGTGGATCTGACAAAGAAACAATATGCACAGGACCAGGTAATTTTGGCTGTATAGATTCAGCAATAGCCAAATCTTGTGAAGCTTGAAAAGGAATTAATAAAATACAAGTTTTTGTAACAGATTGAAACTCAATTAAAGCATTAGTAAGAATAGCCAAACGTTGCGGAGTAAGTTGGGGATGCGATCGTAAAGTAACCGCCACTCGTGGTATAGAAACATCCCAAGCCCCAGATACAGATTTAGCAGTCAAAGCCCAAACTGGATCCGGCGCTAAAAAACCAGGAATTTGCCAGCTAGAAAGTAAATCAGCCGAAGCTCGATCGCGCACACTCACAGCAGTACAATTAGCAAAAGCTTGTTTAGTAATACGTTGAGTTAAAGGGCGTTTTAATGGACCAATACCCTGCGCCCAGGCAATAGTTTTTAAACCGAATCCTTGGGCTAACCCCATCAAACCCCCATAATAAATAGCACTAACTGGGCTAGTAGCATCCTGCATTAAACTACCACCACCCCAGATAAAAACATCACAACGGCGTAAAGCTTGTAACAGTGATAAAAAAGACATTCGATCGCAACTTTCTACCCCATAAAACCGTTTAGTTTCCCGAGGATTTCCCGAAAGTACTATAGGCTTTACATTCTTAGGTAACATCTCCAACAGGGAAGCCAACAAAGCCTCATCACCGCCATTACCCTTGCCATAATAACCACACAAAATAGCTCGAATTTGCCCCATTGAATTTTTTAACCATAAAAGCAACTTATATTAGTTTAGGGCAATACTTTCTTTTAAAAATTCCCTGCGATCGACTTCGCTGCAATCAAATTTAGCCTCATCAGTCTAAAAAAATCTTTAAACGTAGTTTTTTAGGCATTTTTAATGATATCTAAACATATATGATAAAAACAGGTTTACATTATCCATAAAATTAATGCACGCTCTATCAATACCTACTTGGATTATTCATATTTCCAGTGTTATCGAATGGCTTGTTGCCATTTGGTTAATTTGGCTCTACGGCGAAATTAGTAATAATCGCTATTGGCACGCTTTATGTTTTGGAATGTTACCCGCCCTCGTTAGTGCTATGTGTGCCTGCACCTGGCATTATTTTGATAATAGTCCATCCCTAGAATGGCTCGTGACTCTTCAAGCTATTATGACTTTGGTAGGTAACTTCACTCTCTGGGCAGCCGCTTGGTGGATTTGGCGCTCTACCCAATCTGCCCCAAGCAAATAGATACAAATAACGGGAATTTAAGTAGATAAAACCCTGTAATATCATCTAAAAATCTAGCCAAAAAGCTAAATTTTCTGCTCAATTCGCTAAATTTTTCTGTTAAAATTATGTTTTCTAAAGACAGTCTATTTGCCCTCTCTTTATTTCCCTATTTGGGGTTTTTATGGTTTCTTACCCGCTCTAAACAAACTCCTCGTTTAGCATTAATTGGGTTTTATTGCACGCTTGTATTTGTTGCTGTTACTATTCCCGCAGGTATATATGCTAAAATTGTTTATAAAGAAGCTCTAGCTAATGTAGATTTTTTGCATGGTGGCGCTGAATTCTTTTTAACTCTTGCTAATATTTTGATTGTTTTAGGTTTCCGTCAAGCAGTAAATGATATTAAAAAATCAGCGAAGGAAAAAGCTGGATAATTATTACATCAAAGGGCGATCGCTTTAAATTATCCGGAAAGCGTTGTTATGAAAATAAAAATCCCTTGATATTAACCAAGGGATGTTTTACATTTATTAAAAATCTTATCTGGTTCGATCGCCAAAATAATAGCAATAAAACCAATTAAAAAGCCTCTAAAAAAACCGAATTTTTCAAGCCAAAAAATAACTCAGTTTTTTCTAGTGTTACAAGCCTATTTTGCCTCATTAGATTGCTCTGGCTGGGGCTTTTCTTCCTTGGGCTTATCACTGGTGCTGGGCAATAGCTGAAGATGAATATTATTCACCTGCACAATAAACTGTTCTACTGCTTGTTTGGCCTTTTGTTGCTCTTGAGCTTCATCTGTAGAATCATAACAACGATAATCAGGAGTAATTCCCAATATAAACTTTTCTTGTTCAGCTTCTAACAACTCAACAGCTTCATTAGCCGCAATCCAATTTTTTTGGAACGGAAAAGATGTCACCACACTAGCAACTATAGAAGCAATAGCCGGACAAATTACCGGTAGCCACTTCAACCACGCTTGACCTGCTTCTAATTTATCTACCAGAACTAAAATAGGGGTAACACCTGAGAAAACAATGGTTGACAGTTGCAAAACATAGTAAAGATTTCGCGCTTGGCTACGAGTTTTTTTATAATCGTCAATCAACTCTTGGCAATAATATAAAGCTTTTTCCCTTGCCTGAGTGATTGAATCTCGTGCTGAAGACTCATTATTCATCATTAAATAAAGTTCAGCTTTTCTCTTTATCTCCAACTTATTTGTAGTGTTGGTATATTCCTCAGATATTTTTCCATTCAGAAGTAGTAGAAAAATAAAAACAGCTAGAGATACTGCTCCCACAATTAGAAACTGTTGGTTATCACTAAAACCAATATTAATGATAAACGAAGCAATCACAGCAGCTAAAGCCAAATATTGTATGACATTGAGTAACCACAAAATTTGTTTACCATCTGACCCTTTAGATGGTGATACTTCTGCGTTATTAAGCTCCATCACTTTTTTCTCCTTGGTCGTATTTAGTAGCAGTGATTTATTGTTGTATTAGTATTGTGTCACCCAATTAAAAAACCAATAACCTATACAGAATGTATAAAAGACGCACCAAGTCGCCATAGAGATATATAACATATAATCATGTTAATGTATATAAAAAAAATAAAATATTACAGAAAATTTTTAATACAATATAGACACCATAAGCATTAAATCATTGCTTGATAAGCCCTTCATAAGCATTTTAAGCTTTAAATTGTATTTGGTTATCATACAAAGTTCTGTCAGAAAGATCTTTATTAAATCCTTCTAACAAATTAAAAATTTTATTTTTCCTTTACATATATAACAAAATAATTAAGAATGTCAAACCCAATAAAAAAATCCCCCACCATCAGGTAGGGGACTGTTGTTAATTACCTACAAACTGGATATCAGCATCAACCGAATTTACCAGAAGTAGAAGCAATTAGGAATGCTGCATAGGTTACGAAATAGCCAACAGTGAAGTGAGCTAAACCAACCAAACGAGCTTGAACGATAGACAGAGCAACGGGCTTATCTTTCCAGCGAATCAGGTTCGCCAAAGGAGTACGCTCGTGTGCCCAGACCAAGGTTTCGATCAACTCTTGCCAGTAACCACGCCAGCTAATCAAGAACATGAAACCAGTTGCCCAAACCAGGTGTCCGAGGAGGAACATCCAGGCCCAAACAGACAGATTATTAGTTCCGTAGGGGTTGTAACCGTTAATTAGCTGAGATGAGTTCAACCAGAGGTAATCGCGGAACCAGCCCATTAAGTAAGTAGAAGACTCGTTAAACTGAGCTACGTTGCCTTGCCAAATGCCTAGATGCTTCCAATGCCAGTAGAAAGTTATCCAACCAATGGTGTTGAGCATCCAGAACATAGAAAGATAGAAAGCGTCCCAACCAGAGATGTCGCAAGTACCGCCACGGCCTGGACCGTCGCAAGGGAAGGCGTAGCCAAAGTCCTTTTTATCGGGCATTAGCTTAGAACCGCGAGCATCCAACGCACCCTTAACCAAAATTAAGGTGGTGGTGTGCAAGCCAAGAGCGATCGCATGGTGAACCAAGAAATCGCCAGGTCCAATAGTTAGGAACAGAGAGTTGGTGCCTGCATTGATGGCATCCAACCAACCAGGTAGCCAGACATTACCGTGATTTGGCCAAGCGGTAGAAGCCAAGCTATCTGGATTAGACAGAAAAGTGTTAAATCCGTATAGGGCTTTGCCATGAGCAGCTTGAATCCATTGAGCGAACACAGGTTCGATCAGAATTTGCTTCTCAGGAGTTCCAAAAGCGACAACCACATCATTGTGGACGTACAAGCCCAGGGTATGGAAGCCCAGGAACAAGGACACCCAGCTTAGGTGAGAGATAATCGCTTCTTTATGAACTAACATCCGTGCCAACACGTTGTTCTTGTTAGCTTCCGGATCATAATCCCGTACCCAGAAGATAGCGCCATGAGCAAAAGCACCAACCATCAAGAATCCGGCAATGTACTGGTGATGGGTGTACAGAGCGGCTTGGGTAGTGTAATCCTTTGCAATAAAGGCGTAGGATGGCATCGAGTACATGTGCTGGGCTACCAAAGAAGTGATAACGCCCAAAGAAGCCAGAGCCAAACCTAATTGGAAGTGCAGGGAGTTGTTGATGGTATCGTACAAACCATCATGGCCACGACCTAAAGCACCACCAAAAGGAGTACCTTCAGGAGGACGGTGAGCTTTCAAAATTTCCCGAATGCTGTGACCAATACCCCAGTTAGTCCGGTACATATGGCCAGCAATGATGAAGATAACAGCGATCGCCAAATGGTGATGGGCGATATCTGTCAGCCACAAAGACTCGGTTTGAGGATGGAAACCACCCAAGAAGGTAAGAATAGCAGTACCAGAACCTTGAGCAGTCCCAAATACATGGTTAGCTGTATCGGGATTTTGAGCGTAAACGCCCCAGTTTCCGGTGAAAAACGGAGCTAATCCAGCAGGGTGAGGCATAGTTGACAGGAAATTATCCCAACCAACGTGCTGACCACGAGATTCTGGAATAGCAACGTGCACCAGGTGTCCAGTCCAAGCCAAAGAACTCACGCCGAACAAACCACCAAGGTGATGATTCAGACGAGATTCAGCATTCTTAAACCAGGACAAGCTGGGACGATACTTTGGTTGCAAGTGCAACCAGCCAGCAAACAGAGCGACAGCAGCCAGTATCAGCAGGAACACTGCACCTTGATACAGGTCATTATTCGTCCGCATGCCGATGGTGTACCACCAGTGGTAAACACCAGAGTAAGAAATATCAACTGGATAAGAAGCACCAGCTTGGGTGAAAGCATCAACCGCCGGTTTTCCAAATTGGGGATCCCAAATCGCATGGGCGATGGGACGGATATTTAAGGGATCTTTGATCCACTGCTCGAAGTTGCCTTGCCAGGCGACATGGAACAGGTTGCCCGATGTCCACAAAAAAATGATTGCTAAGTGGCCGAAATGAGAAGCAAAAATCTTTTGGTAAAGATTTTCTTCGGTCATGCCATCATGGCTTTCAAAATCGTGTGCTGTAGCAATCCCGTACCAAATCCGACGTGTTGTCGGATCTTGAGCCAAGTCCTGGCTAAACTTGGGGAATTTAGTTGCCATAAGTCCTAAGTAGATCCTCCACTTGCTGTGCAAGGGCTTTTTTCTATGGCGTTATCGCGCCACGCTTCGCTACCGGAAAGGCTCCACCAACGCTCTGATTATCTGCGCCTGGAAACCCCTAGCTTAGGAAGGACGTAACACCCTTCATTATTAAAGAAAGGTTAGTTAACCACCAATTTTTTTATGCCTATCGGCAAGGAAATTAGCAAAACCTGTTTTTTCATCTCCATTTCCCCCTTGCCAACATGTCCCTTCTTCAGGCACCCATTATAGGTTTATAGTTCTTCAGGGATGGAGATATACCCATCACTATGTAGCAGACAAAGAGGAGAGGGGATTTTTTCAGAGAGCTTCTAATCTCGCTTTCTCTATTCCAGCACCCCTTTTATAGCTATAGGGTAAATTTTACCCTATAGCCAAGATTAAGTACTAGGAGGAAACCGAAATTATCCGCGCCAGGAAAAATGCCCAGGTTGTGACAATTCCACCTAACAAGTAGTGAGCTACTCCAACTGCACGACCCTGAGTGATGCTCAGAGCACGAGGTTGAATTGCTGGAGCAACTTTCAGCTTATTATGAGCCCAAACAATAGACTCAATTAATTCTTGCCAGTAGCCACGACCACTGAACAGGAACATTAAACTGAAAGCCCATACGAAGTGAGCGCCCAAGAATAACAGCCCATAAGCAGACAGAGCACTACCGTAAGACTGAATAACTTGAGAGGCTTGTGCCCATAGGAAATCACGCAACCAACCGTTAATGGTGATCGCACTGGCAGCAAAATTACCGTTGGTAATCGTGCTCACAGTTCCATCTGGTGCCACAGTACCCCATACATCCGATTGCATCTTCCAGCTAAAGTGGAAAATTACAATAGACAGGGAGTTGTACATCCAGAACAGACCCAGGAATACATGATCCCAACCGGAAACTTGACAAGTACCACCACGACCCGGACCATCGCAGGGGAAGCGGAAGCCTAAATTCGCTTTATCAGGAATCAGGCGAGAGCTACGGGCGAATAATACGCCCTTGAGGAGAATCAATACAGTGACGTGAATGGTAAAGGCATGGATATGGTGAACCATGAAGTCCGCCGTACCCAAAGTAATAGGCATCATCGCCACTTTTCCACCCACAGCTACCAAACCACCACCAAAGGCGTAGCTGGCAGTTTCCATCGCATGGGGAGCAGTGTTGCCAGGAGCCAAAGTGTGTAGGTGTTGTACCCACTGAGCAAACACTGGTTGCAATTGGATACCTGTATCTGAGAATAAGTCTTGGGGACGACCAAAAGCCCGCATTGTATCGTTGTGAACGTACAATCCAAAGCTGTGGAAACCCAGGAACATACACACCCAGTTCAGGTGAGAGATAATCGCATCACGATGACGTATTACCCGATCGAGCAGATTGTTTTGATTTCCTGCTGGATCATAATCCCGCACCATGAAAATAGCTGCGTGAGCACCTGCGCCGACAATCAAGAAGCCACCGATCCAAACGTGGTGCGTAAACAGTGACAACTGTGTTGGATAGTCGATCGCAATGTACGGATAAGGAGGCATCGAGTACATGTGGTGAGCCACAATAATACTCAGAGAACCCATCAAAGCTAAGTTAATAGCTAATTGAGCGTGCCAAGAAGTAGTCAGAATCTCATACAGACCCTTGTGGCCTTCGCCAGTTAAAGGTCCTTTATGAGCCTCTAATATTTCTTTCATGCTGTGGCCGATGCCCCAGTTAGTCCGGTACATATGGCCAGCAACGATGAATAGCACCGCCAAAGCTAAGTGATGGTGGGCTGTATCTGACAGCCACAAACCACCTGTTACCGGATTCAGACCACCTTTGAAGGTCAGGAAGTCAGAATACACTCCCCAGTTGCCTGTGAAGAAAGGAATTACACCCTGGAAGAATCCCCAATCTGTCTTGGGATATAAATCTCCCATCAAACTAGGATTCAGGATGAATTCATGGGGCAGAGGAATGTCGGCTACAGTTTTAATCACTTTGCCGCCGATCGTCAGTGGCTTACCTGCATCGATCGCATCCAAGGCTGCATTTATAGGCAGAGAAACGTGAATCTGTTGCCCTGCATAACCCAAACAGCCCAGACCCAGCAAACCTGCTAGGTGGTGGTTCATCATCGACTCCACATTCTGGAACCATTCCAGTTTAGGAGCGCTTTTGTGATAGTGAAACCAACCTGCGAACAGCATCAGAGCAGCCATCACTAAAGCACCAATTGCTGTTACATACAACTGGTAGCTATTGGTGATGCCGTTGGCACGCCAGAGTTGGAAAAGACCAGACGTAATCTGGATGCCGTGGAAGCCTCCTCCGACATCAGCGTTCAAAATTTCTTGACCAAATATTGGCCAAACAACTTGAGCGCTAGGCTTGATTTGAGTTGGATTGCTCAGCCAAGCTTCGTAGTTAGAGAAGCGAGCGCCGTGGAAATAGGCACCGCTCAACCATATAAAGATGACTGCTAAGTGCCCGAAGTGAGCGCTGAAGATTTTGCGCGATACGTCCTCTAGGTCACTAGTATGACTGTCGAAATCGTGAGCGTCGGCATGGAGGTTCCAAATCCAGGTGGTGGTTTTGGGACCTTTAGCAAGAGTGCGTTCAAAGTGTCCTGGTTTGCCCCATTTTTCAAAGGAGGTAGGAACCGGATCCTTGTCTACCACAACTTTTGCTTTTGCTTCCCGCTCCGGAGGACTGATTGTCATGACGACTCTCCTCTCTTTAAGACAAGAAACCTGGTATGCCCCATCCCAAATTAATTTTGGTGAGGCGAAAACTGTTACAGAATTGGCACTATTTTTGAATTTGCCCGTTTTTAAGTGCCGATCATACTAAACGGAGCCGAAAACTTTTTTTGATACTCCCTAATTCCCATTAGGATAGATATTTCCTAATCCAGAATATAGACCCACAGCTATAAAAACTGTGTTCGGAGAGTTCTCTTTGGAGAATTATAAACTTGCTTACCGATTATGTGAATTTAGTTAACAATACTTCAAAATACCTCAATCCCATATCTACTTTACTTTGCAATCCATATTTAATGGAAAAAGTCAAGAGATAACTAGATGATGTTTACAAAATGAAATAATCAGTGTCATTTACACAATTTATAGAAAGCTATTCAGTCTTTTGGGCTATATTTCCCTATAAACAACCTCAGATCGAGAGTTTGATATTAGTATCTATCTAATGGAGTAATACTGGGTGTTTGGCATAAATTGGCTACGGACTGTGACTACAGCCCTATTTCAGTCCCTTATAACTTTTGTCTTAATTTTCTCTTTGGCCGGATGTGCGGGGAATCCCTCTATCCTTCCCCCCTCCGACTCCCCCACTTCCGATATCCCT
>CAWUOF010000029.1:0-15743 GCA_963923765.1 uncultured bacterium
CTGGTTTTTTGTTATAGCTTAACCAATTGATAATTAATGGCCACAAAATCTGAGCAATTATTAATTGAGGAATTTCCAAGAATCTTTGTAATTTTCGTCGGCGTCCCTCCCAAGTAATTGGTAATGGAAAAATTCTCGCCAGTCTTTCTAACCTTACATCTTTTTTGATTTGAAGTATGTCAATTAAAAATTCTAATATAAATAATTGGGATGTAGTTAGTTGCTTTTTCAGATGATTGTGATATAATTCAATCAACATTTTTTTTAAGGTAGGTTTTTGCTAATTATAGCAGACCTATTTTTTTTTTTCTTATTCGCTTCATCCCTTATCCTGTAAAGATTTTAGCCTTCTTGTTACCCCCCCAGGTCTTAGTGATATTTTCAAAATAACCACTAAAACTATATCAAAAAGTAATCCTAAAATTGTCGCATTACATCAGTTAATAAATAAGCTGGAATTTTCGATAAAGCTTGATTTTGTCCCTGCAAACCAAATTGATTAAAGAAAGCCCTAACTATTTGAATAACATAATTTACTGCGCTTTGATAAAAATCAGGTTGCTGTTGCCATCCATTACAGGCTTGTATATGATGTTGTAAAGCTGTTTCTAAGCTATTAACTTTATAAACTGTATCTAAAGGTAATCGTAAATCAGTAGCCAATTGATAGTAAGCTAAACCGAGATTATTATGGGTAGCAAATATATCAAAACTTAGAGGAGTAGTTTTGTATAATTGATGCCCTAATTTTAATGATTCTTCATAGGAATCTATAGCTTTTTGCAAAAGCGATCGCTGCTTTTCGTAATTATTTTTTGAGAGTTTTGCTAAATGCCAATAAGCTGTGCCTAAATTATTTAAAGTAGCAGCACAAGCAGCCGGAAATTCCTCTGATGTGCGATACTTTAAAGCTACTTGATAACAATTAATCGCCAAATTTAAAAAAAATTCTGCTTGTTCATATTGAGAAAGATTCCAATAGGCTGTACCTAAATTATTTTCTACCATTGCATAGTTTAATACATCTTGATATAAACTATAATAATGTATAGATTCCTGATAAGCATTAATAGCTTGTTTCAA
The DNA here is from genome assembly GCA_963923765.1 of uncultured bacterium. GTDB lineage: Bacteria > Cyanobacteriota > Cyanobacteriia > Cyanobacteriales > CAWUOF01 > CAWUOF01. The sequence continues at coordinate 1,084 of CAWUOF010000029.1, forward strand.
ATTAAAAGCAGGTTTTTGATGTTGCGCTAAATGCCAATAAGCCGCACCTAAATTATTCTGAGTAGCAGCATATTGTAATAATATATCTTCATGGTCAATATTAATATCAGGACGACGATATATCAGGGCTTGCTCAAAAGCTTCTATAGATTTCAGTAAATTTTCTGTCGCATTTTCATAGCGGGCTAAATCACTATATGCTGAACCTAAATTATTTTGTAATCTTGCCCAAATTTGAGGTAAAATATCAGGATTAGTTTTTCGTAAAGCACCTTGATAAGATTGAATAGCTTGTTGTAAATAAGATATAGATAATTGGGAATTAGTAGAAATACGAGATAACATCCAATACAAATTAGCCAAATCGTTTAATAAATCTGCCCAAAAGGAAGATTGGCTATCTAGTAATGCTAAAGTTTGTTCATAAGCACGAATAGCATTAAGTAAATTTTCTGAAGATGTTTCGCCATTTTCAATGCGATCGCGCCAAAAATTTCCTAAATCTCGATAAGCTAAGGCTAAATTTTCAGTATTACTATATTCTTGATATAAATTTTCTATATTTTGACAAATTTGCAGCCATTCTTCCTTTAGCCAGCTTTCATCATTTAAGGGATAGTAATCTAATATAAATCCATGAAATTTAGGAAAATTTGTAATTTCTTTTTTTTCTAATATAATTTCAGCATTATTTAATTCATTTTTATCTGCTTTTTCAGTAACTACAGCTAACATATCACCTAATATACTCTCCTTAACTTTACTTGTTTTTACTTCTGCTGAATTTGGTAAAATATCCACAATATCTTTTACTTGTTTCTGATGATTATCTAATTTAATTAGAGATAAATCAGCATAAGATAATCTATTATCCTGAGAAAAACCTTGATTTTCTTCTCCAGAAATACCATAAACTCCCCAAGGATAAATAATATTTCCAGTAGCTACATAATTGGTTTTTGTGACAAAATTTTTCATATTAAAATTTAATGTTTGTGGGTGTACTGTAGGATAAGAAATATCAGGAAATAAATTATAATTTTCAGGGGTTAAAGTATGGTGATCGAAACAAACAAAACGAGAATTAATAGAAACTGTGGGAGATGAAAACAAAGAAATAGAAAAATGTTTTTTCTCCCTATCCTCTTGGGTTTGAATATTCTTAACTTCTCTAAAATCTTCCTCGACAAACTCAAAAACCCCATGACAACACCGCCAAAAATCAGGAGTAGATTTCTGAATAGCATATAACCAAGGGCGATTAATCCAAAGTACAATACTATATTCAAAATCTGTAATATGGCGAGGAATTCTTTGTAAAGCTTTAAAAAATTGCCATTGGACTATAGGAGATTGGCGAGTTAACATTTCCACTCCCAAAATCTGAAAAGCTGGCCAATTAATATGGCATAAATTCCCATCTAAATTTTCTATTAAAGCTGGGGGATTTTCCATCAGCCATTCATCAATTTGTGTGCAAGGGTTAGGATGATTTAAATTTAACTTTAAACTAACTAAACGCGGGTAATTTTGAAAGCGATCAACCTCCAAATTAGTTTTGAAATCAGTTTTGAAATCAGTTTTGAAATCAGTTTCTAAATCAGTCTCTAAACATTTAGCTAAACGTATTCTTTCACCAGCATCATCACAAACAGCCAGCAAAATTTGATGGCGTAAACCTAAACCAAGCACCAGTTTTAAACGTTGGTAAATTGATAAATTGTAATCCGAAACAGTTGCAGGTAGGATGTCTGTCACGGGCCTAGTCAGATAAAATAATGATTAATGATTACACCAGAAAAATTAGTTATAATAAATTAATTCCTAGTGTAGATATAATCTACTTCAGCCGATCGCTACCCTATTCAGGATATATCTATTACTGAGACTAGCCATTTTTTCGTATTATTACTTAATCGCAAGTTTTCCGGAAAGGCCCAATTATCCGGAGAAAATCTAGGTAAACATAAATCAACAGTAAATTAAACCTAGTAAATTAACCAGCCAACCATTACAGAGAGTTTAATCAAAGCAGAGGATATGCCAAGAATAAATATTTATTTTTGTGTGCAAAGGTAGCAGATAATGAGAAACTAACCAAACACGATCGGAAAAACCCGAATCTTTGTTTAGAAATCTGGGATTTTTTTAAATGTCATTGTCACATTTCCTACGTAGGACAAAAATTGTAGCCACTATAGGCCCAGCTACCAGCAAGCCAGAAGTTCTCAGCGCCTTAATATCAGCAGGCGCCACTACCCTACGGCTAAATTTTTCTCACGGTACCCATGAAGATCATCAGCGATCGATACGCTTAATTCGTCAGACATCCTTTGAATTAAATCAGCCCGTTGGTATTTTACAAGATCTCCAAGGCCCAAAAATTCGTTTAGGACGATTTGAAAATGGCTCGATCGTACTGCAAAAAGGCGATCCTTTTATTTTAACCAGTTTACAAGTTCCAGGCACTCAGAAAATGTCCTCCGTGACTTATGAGCCATTAGCCCATGAAGTGCCAGAAGGTGCCATTATTCTCCTTGATGATGGCAAAGTAGAAATGCGCGTGGAAAAAATCGATCGCGCTGCCAGAGAATTATACTGCCGTACCGTTGTTGGCGGTACACTTTCTAACAATAAAGGCGTTAACTTTCCCAAAGTTTATCTATCTGTAAAAGCCTTAACCGAAAAAGATCGTCAAGATTTAATGTTTGGCTTAGATCAAGGTGTAGACTGGGTAGCATTAAGCTTTGTTCGTAATCCCCAAGATATTTTTGAGATTAAAGAAATTATCTCTAGTGCAGGCAAACAAATACCAGTAATTGCCAAAATAGAAAAACACGAAGCGATCGAACAAATGGATGCTATCCTTTCCCTCTGTGATGGCGTTATGGTAGCTAGAGGAGATTTAGGTGTAGAAGTAGCCGCCGAAGAAGTACCTATTTTACAAAAAAAATTAATTGCTAAAGCTAATCGTTTGGGAATTCCGGTCATTACCGCTACTCAAATGCTAGATAGCATGGTCAGCAATCCTCGCCCCACTAGAGCAGAAATTTCTGATGTAGCTAATGCTATTCTCGATGGTACAGATGCGGTCATGTTATCTAATGAAACTGCTGTCGGTAAATACCCAGTAGAAGCAGTGGAAACAATGGCAAAAATAGCAGTAAGAATTGAACATGAACAAATCACTCGTCATGTTTCTAAAATAGAAGATACTGGCAGATCTATTCCTAATGCTATTAGTCAAGGTGTTAGTCAAATTGCTGAACAATTAAATGCAGCCGCCATAATGACTTTAACTAAAACAGGCGCTACTGCTCGTAATGTTTCTAAATTCCGACCATCTACACCAATTTTAGCAGTAACACCCCACGTAGATGTAGCTAGACAATTGCAATTAGTCTGGGGAGTAAAACCTTTATTAGTATTAAATTTACCCTCTACCGGTCAAACATTCCAAGCTGCTATTAATGTAGCCCAAGAAAAACTGTTACTTGGGGAAGGAGATCTAGTAGTAATGACAGCCGGCGCCTTACAAGGGGTTTCCGGATCTACTGACTTAATTAAAGTGGAAGTCGTTACAGCCGTATTAGGCAAAGGTGTCGCCCTGGGACAAGGAGCAGTAAGCGGTCGAGCCAGAGTAGCCTACAGCGCTATGGATATCGGTAATTTTAATCCAGGGGAAATATTAGTAGCCCCCAGCACTAATGCCGATTTTGTGGAAGCTATGCGAAAAGCTGCTGGAGTTATTACTGAAGAAGAAAGTCTCACTTCCCATGCGGCTGTAATTGCCTTGCGTTTAGGTATTCCCGTTATTGTCGGTGTCAAAAATGCTACCCAAATGATTCGTGATGGGGCAATTCTTACCCTGGATATGCAACGAGGTTTAGTATATTCTGGAACTCTAGGCAGCGATCGCAGTGATATGCCTGTTTTAGTTTGATAGCAATTGGGCTTTTTTGGGCAAAACTCTAATTTTTCTTACCAAAAATTACCAAAAATGTCCCTTCCATAAGCGATCGAATTTTTAAGCAGGTTACTAGATACATTTTCTGGTAAACCTGCTATAATTAAATATCGTGCCGATATAGCTCAGTGGTAGAGCACTCGATTCGTAATCGAGCGGTCGAGGGTTCAAATCCCTCTATCGGCTTATTATTAATAGCAAGCAATAAAATTAATTATTGCTTTTTAAAAACTATCTAAAAAGCGGGCAGCGGGAATCGAACCCGCATCTTTAGCTTGGAAGGCTAAGGTTTTACCACTAAACCATGCCCGCAAAAAACTTAACTAATTTTTTCATACTTAGTTAATATAGCACATATTTTTATTTTGTGTCATCTTTTTGAAAAAAAATTTAGTAAAAATATATTGTTTATAGGGCTTCGATGGCGATCGTTATATCTAGTAAGCTATCCACCGGCTGCCCCTTAAGATAAGCCGGCTCAAATTCCCAGTCTTTTATCAAATTTTTGGCCAACTGCTGATAATCCAAGTTATTTGGTCCAGCCAGAATTTGCATAAAATTTAAATCTACTTTCCCCTGACTCGTCACCAACAGCCGCAAAACCACAACCTGACCTAAACTTGATTTTACTCCAGATAAATAGACAACATTAGGAAACTTCCCTGATGCTAATTTAGGCTGGGCTGTTTTATCCGGAATATCTCTTGCCCCATTACCTAACCGAAAATTTTGTACTGTTAACATAACTCCTTTGCCATTCTGACTTTTATCTAATGGGGTATCTAATGGAGAAGGGGCAGGCGGTGATATTTGCTTATCTCCTGCATTTCCTGGTAATGACTTGCTTAAATTCCCAGAAAAATTAGTATTTCCTAATCCTTTTTCTGGGGAATTATTATTTAATTGCTCATTAGATTCACCTAAATTAGCTTTATTCAGTGATGCCTTAGCATTATTATTGCTAATATCACTTTTATTCCTAGTAGAAACAGCAACAGATTTAGGAGTTTTTGGCACTTTTGATAAATTTTTAATATTTGCTGTAACATTTGCTGTAACATTTTCTGGTGTATTACCTGAAACAATATAATTTTTATTTTCTCCTAGCATTTTAGAATTAACAGAATTTTTAGGTATCGCTTCGGCAGGAGTTTCTGATTTTGGTGTTTCTGGTGATATTTCTGGCAATTCTGGCTTAATTTTACTGGCAGGATAACTAGCATTATTTTGAGTTATATTTTGGGTAATACTTTGGTTAATATTATGATTATTTGGCTGGTTATAACTTGTTTTTTTCGGAACTTTTGCAGATAAATCAGTAGTTGTATTATCCTTGGAATTAGCTATTATTTCCATGTGTTTTGATGGAGAATCTAAAGAAATAAGATCAATAGCGATCGCTTCCTGTTTAGTTGGCTTTTGCAGTTTCTGGTTAAAAATCCAAACTATTCCTAAAACTGATATATGTAAAATAAAAGAAACAGAAATTAATAACAGCCAATAATTCATCGACTGGGAAAATTTTTTATTATTTCCAGTTTTATTATTAATTACTTCAGCAAGATTTACCATAATAAATTATAAACTCCACTATCATAGAAAATCCTATAGGGGGACAAAAACTAAAAAACCTATTTTGTCGCTTTCCTCTGGATATTCAAAAAAATTAGGTATTCATCAGGGAAAATAAACATAAACAAGAATGAATAATAACTTTTTCTCTGTTTTTGGTTGCCTATATTTGATAAATTTTCTGTAATTTTTTGTATAATAATAGAAACTGCAAACAAATATCAGGTTTTGGGAAATGAAACGATTATTATTAACCAGCTTGAGTAGTATTACCTTAAGTCTTGGAGTCATTACCCCAATTAAAGGAATACCAGAGGCGATCGCTTATACTCCACAGCCCCAAACGGAAATTAAGCCAAATATTAATTTAGGCGAAAAAATTGCTCAAACAGAAGTTCCTTTACAAATTAAATATGGTGGCTCCGAAAGAGATGATTTTATTTTTATATCCTTAATTGTACCGGATACAGATACAACCGCATCAGCTTATGGTGCAAGACTGCGGCTGTATGATGTACATATTGCCAAAATGTTTGAAGTAAGTAATTTTTTATGTCAGAGACGGGGTAATAATACCTCTTTCAAAGGTTATGAATGGTTTTATAGCGCCGGCAATGGTAATATTAATATGGGAAATTATCGAATTACTTGCCGTTTAGCTAATCAAATTGCTAGAAGTTATGGGTTAGGAAAATTAGAGCGCACCGAGATAGGTAGGGATACGGAAGGTGGACCACCTGAAGCCGATGTATATTCAATTCCTGTATTAAATATTACAGGCGATAAAGTGCCTCGTTGGATGAATTTTGTACAAAGATTTCAACCTGTAAGATAATAGACAAATAGGGCGATCGATGTTTGAGAAAACACTTATATTAAAAATAAATACAAAAATCGCCCATTTGCAATAAATATCAAAAACTATAATAAAATATTAAATATCGGCTTCATTTCAAAGGTTAATACTGTTTCATCAATACCCTTTAATTGTAAAGAACTACGTTTAATAAATTCATCCTCCATATAATCTGCTACTGCGGCTGAAACTAATACCGAATTCGGATCCGCAGCTTCTTGCAATCGGGCTGCAATATTAACAGCAGGACCGATCGCCGTATAATCAGCCCTTTCCTTACCGCCAAACATACCTACTACGGCAGTACCCTGGTGAATACCACAACGGAAACGAACTTGAGGTAAGCTTTGCTCTTCCCATCTTTCATTTAGTTTAGCTAACGATCGATGCATATCTCGCGCAGAAGCGATCGCCCTTCTTACCTGCTCATTAGGTGTAATTTCCTCCGGTGCGCCAAAAATAGCCATCACCGCATCACCGACAAATTTATCTACCGTGCCGCCATTGTTAAAAATTGCCCTAGTCATTTCCGCTAAATACTCATTTAATACCTCTGCAACTCGTCGGCTGCGTAGAGTATTCGCCATTGCAGTAAATCCCACAATATCACTAAATAAAATAGTAATTAATTTCGGTTCCGGGCGTAAATCTAAAGATAACTCCCCTGCTGCCGCTTTTGTCACCATAGAAGGCGGTAAAAATCGTTTTAATACCGACTCAGTTAAGTAAGTATTTAATTCTCTTACTTGCCGCTCATTTTCCTTAAGAGCCAACAAATTTCGCACTACTGCTACTAATTCTCGATCGCTAAAAGGCTTAGATAAATAAATATCTGCTCCTAATGTTACTCCTTCCACTCGCGTATCTTCATCAGCCCTAGCAGTTAATAATATTATGGGAATACCGCGCAATTTAATATTTTCTCTAATCATGCGTATCATATCTAAGCCTGATACTAAAGGCATCATTAAATCTGTAACTATTAAATCTGGTATTGCTGACTTAGCTACAGTAAAACCTTCTGCGCCATTACGAGCGATCGCCACTTCATACCCTGCTTGGGTTAAAATTGCTGATAAATAACTACGTAAATCTGCATTATCATCAACAATCAATACCCGCGCCGGCTTACTTGATGATTGCTTGGCGACAATATTGACTATTGGGGAAATTTCTGTTGGCGTTTTTTCTGTTTCTGCTTCTTCTAATTTTGGTAAATTTTCTATTTCTGGGGTAGTAACATCATGTAATTCTTCTACTTCTACATCTGCCAATTCGATCGCCGCCCTAGAAGGCTGTAATCCTGCTGGCACTTCTATTACTTGGTCTGGGGGTAAATGGGTAGCACCACAGGGCAACCATACTGTAAATGTACTACCTTCTCCATAGACAGATTCTACGGCAATTTGTCCGCCATGTAAATCTACTAATTCTTTAACTAAAGCTAATCCTAACCCACTGCCTTCGTAGGAGCGATTTACAGAGCCTTCTGCTTGTCGAAATCGCTCGAATAAATGGGGAATTTGGTCGGTGCGAATACCTATACCAGTATCTTTTACCTGTAATAAACAATATCCTGGTACTTGTTGTAATGATACAGATATTTCTCCGCCCCGATGGGTAAATTTCATCGCATTAGAAAGTAAGTTATATAAAACTTTATCAAATCTTTCTAAATCTAAATAAACATTATCACACTCATTTAAATCTGTTTTTAATGTAATACCCTTTTTTTCACAATAGGGGCGAAAAGAATCTACAGTTTCTGTAATAAACTGCATGACATCACAGGGGCGAAAAGTTGGCTGCATTTTGCCTGCATCCAATCTTTGTAAATCTAAAAGTTGATTAACTAAACGTAATAATCTGCGGGAATTTCGCAGGGCGATCGCCGCTTGTTGTAAAGGTAAATCTTGACCATGAGTTACAGCAGATTCTAACGGACCGATAGTTAAGGTTAAAGGGGTGCGAAATTCGTGGGAAATATTTTGAAATAGCTCATTTTTGAGGCGATCGACCTCCATTAAACGTTCTGCTTGTTGTCTAGTTTTTTGATATAAACGTGATTGTTGTACCGCGATCGCTGCCTGTGCTGCTACTGCTTGGGCTAAATCAATTTCTGCACCTGTCCAGCGTCGAATTTCCCTAGTTTGTCGCAGACTAATACTACCAATAATTTGTCCATCTGCCAGCATCGGTACTACTAGTAAACTGCGACTTTGGTTACGTAATGGTAAATCTACTACATTTAAATCAGCATGAATGCTTAAATCTTCGACTGCTACCGGTGATAAAGTTTGTAATAATTGCATCATTACCGGATTACTGCGTATTGGCACGACCGATCGAGGTAACTGATATTTAGCTTTTCCAGCACTAGATTTATCAGCACCGGTAGCCCCTTTAGTTGACCATGCCATCACCCCATGTTCCGGTGCCGTTGCACTCATACTATCTCCTTCCCCCTCAGCGTCATACAAGCCTACACACTGGACAAATTCATCATCTATTGTCCATAAAGATAGGGCACATCCATCTACGTGCAAAGCTTGACCGAGTTTTTCTGTAATTGCGGCAAATATTTGCTGAGGTTCTAAACTGGATCTAATGGCTGTAGTGATAGTATTAATTAGGCTTTCTCGTTTAGCTAGAGAACGAGCCTGTTCATAGGCCTGCGCTTGGGATAGAGCTAAACTAGCTTGGTCAGCTACCATAGTTACTAATTGCATTTCATGGTCTTGCCAAGTGCGCGGTTCACCGCATTGATGCAAAGCCAAAACTGCCATTAACTCCATCCGGTAAATTAGGGGAATAACTAAACTAGAGCGAATACCGCAATTTTGGTAAATTTGACGATGACTTACTACTTGGGGGCGATCGTCTGTTTCAATATCTTCTATGATTTCTACATCTTGAGTTTCCCAAACAGTATAAGGTAGAAGGGAAAAAGCGGAAGAGCGATCGGAATTTTCTAATTCTGTTGACTGGGAATTTTTAACTTTTTCTTTTTGGTAAACAAACCACTCATCACTAAGACTGTCTGATGCATTTTCCCCTGGCATATTAACCGCTACGGGCCTTAATATGCAATAACTAACTTCAAAGGTTTGTCCTACTGTTTCCACAATAGTTTGCAGCATATCTTTATAGTTAGCTGCCTGACGAATAGTATTAGTAACAGTGTTTAATAATGCTTCTGTTCGCAGAGTCCTAAATAGTTCTTGGGTTCTAGCTTTGAGAACATTATGAGTATCTACTGCTTGACTAACAACGGTTTTTAACTCTTTGGCATCCCAAGGTTTAGTAACGTATTTGAAAACTTTACCAGCATTAATAGCATCTACCAAGTCTTCTACGTCTGTATATCCTGTAAGGATTATACGGATTATGTCTGGGTATTGGGTAGCAGTTAGGCTTAGAAATTCTGTACCACTCATTAGTGGCATCCGTTGATCGGAAATAATAACCGCTACCTCTCCTTCTTTGGCCAGAATCTGAAGGGCTTCTGGCCCACTATCGGCTCTCAGCACTTTGTAGTCTCGGTGAAAAGTGCGATAAAGCAAGTCCAGGTTGTCTGGTTCGTCATCGACAACCAGAATTTTAGTCTTACTGGTTTTTGGCACGCTCATGCACTGTTCTCCTGCTGCGGCAAAGGGCAGTTAGATTAAAATTGGTATGCAGATTATTACACAGATGTACTAATACTTTAAGGAAGGTTGGTTTTCTGTGTTTAATTGGCGATCTCTAATTCTACCATGTTATTACGTAGATTATTATACTTATACAGGATGGGTTTAATGGGGTGTTGTTAGTATTAATTGGCGATCGCTGATTTTTCCGGATTTTATGCAAATTATTACATAGATATCATCATGGTTTTATGCTTTGTTGTTATTATTTAATTTATGATTACTTATTTTTCCCTATTATATATAAATTATGCCATACATATTAAAATAGTTTCCGGCTTTATTGCTAATAATTATTAATTATCGCTGATTTTTTAGATTAGTAATAAATATTTTAGGTCAAATTAATTATTTGGACAAAATCAATGGGTACATTTTAAAATAGTCAAAAACCATTATTGCCCTAATATCCCTCTTCATGGCCTAAGCACAAACATCTACTTATATTTGCATAATTAAAATATTGTTTTTTTTTCTATGATATACAACCAAATTAATTACTTATCTGCATCACTGCAAAAAAGCAAAAGGGTACATCTCAAAATTGAAAAAAAATAATTTAACCAGAGCAAATATCTAGCATTTTTGTTTATAGTCCAAGAAAAGCGAAGATTGTACCACCAAATTTTTTACTCTCTATGAAATACACCCTAGCCATAAAGAATCTCTTGTAATAATAATTTATGTTGCACATCTACTCATATTATTAGACATTATGCTTAATCAGGCATTATCTAAAGTCGTGAACCCTTTTTTTTCCTACTCAACATCCCAATTTTCCGATAATTCTGGAGGAAATACCGCTTCCTCCTTAATTATCCGCTCTGCGGAACCACAGGATCTATATATTCTTTCCGAAATTCTGGCCGATAGCTTTCATGGCAGTAGTGGCTACAAACGCTGGTTTTATCCCTTATTACGAATGGGAATGTATGAAGATTTAAAAAATCGTCTGCGTTCCCCTTTACCCCATTATATTTGTTTAGTTGCTGTTATGCCAGCTTTGCCAACAGCTGCTAATGCTTCTCCTATTTTGGTTGGTTCAGTGGAAATGGCTCTCCGTTCCTTTAGCCCTTGGCCTCTGGGCGGTGTTCAATATCCTTACCTTTCTAATTTAGCCGTTAAACCTGAATGTCGTCGCCAGGGAGTAGCTAAACAACTTTTGAATGCTTGTGAACAAACTGCTTTAAAGTGGAAATTTTCCCAGGTTTATCTCCATGTATTAGAAACTAATTATCAAGCTAAAAATCTTTATTTTCAAAGAGGTTATCAGTTAGAAAAAATTGAATCTGGTAGTATAACTTGGTTGTTCGGTCAGCCTCGGCGTTTGTTTTTGTGTAAATCTTTGACTACTGATAAAAGCTAATTGATCATCTTGAATAGTTAATATTTACTATTTAATAGTTAAAATTTAATTATTAATATCTTAATTATTAACTACTTTTCTGTTGATGAACAATTAGCTTTTAATACTAAATATTTAATCTAAATCTCTACGCCCTTCTAATGCTCTGGCTAATGTTACTTCATCGGCATATTCTAAATCTCCTCCCATTGGTAAACCAAAGGCAATTCTGGTCACTCTTGTAAAAGGTTTAAGCAGTTGACCTACATATAAAGTTGTGGTTTCTCCTTCAATACTAGGACTGATTGCCAAAATTACTTCTTTAATTTCAGGCTGACTCGATCGCCTTACTAAGGGTTGAATATTTAATTGCTCTGGGCCGATACCATCCATCGGGGAAATTACCCCCCCTAAAACATGATATTTACCGTGATATTCTCGCGTTTTTTCTAAAGCAATTACATCACGGGAATCAGCTACTACACAAATTATACTGTTATCTCGATTCTGATTACGACAGATCTCACAAACAGGTTCAGCCGACAAATGAAAGCATACGGAACATAAACCGACTTGCTTTTTTGCTGCTATTAAAGCTTGTGCTAATGCCTGTACTTCTTCTTCTGGTCGCTTAATAATATGTAAAGCTAATCGTTGTGCTGTTTTGGGGCCAACACCGGGTAATCTTTGCAATTGCTCTATTAAACGAGCTAATGGTCTAGTGTAAACCGTTGTTTTTCCTCCTTAGTTTGCGTCGGTACATTTTTTAATACTATTCATCTATTTAGATGTGTAGCTAATTTTTTTTACTTTAATTATATACCTTAAATTTTAACTTTGACACCTGATAGCCATTAATTTTAGTTAGTGGGACAATAGTAGATTTTTTTTAGCTAATATATGTTAGTATAAAATACTGGTAATATTTACAACCTGGAGAGCGCTATTACGTGATGGAAAATATAGATATAGAAAATATGAAAGAACAAATTGCCGTAATTAAAACCAAGCGGGAGTCTTTGGTAAGGCTTTTAGAGCAACCTAATTTGGGTAATTTGCGAATAGATGTTAATCAAGCCTTGGAAGAAATTGATGATCTTTTGGATGAATTTAAGCGTACTTTTCCGGAAGATTCTAATTAAAAATAAAACTCATGGGTAATAGGTAATTACCAGGTATTTAATTTACTAATAAGTTAGTTTGATGCATCTCTAATTTAGAAAAAACCAGCTTTTAACTATGTTAAAGATTTATTGTTTTTGCATAGTCTTCAAGAGACATCCTCAGCGCAACAACAATGGTTTTTACATAGAGATGCATTTATTTACTATTTACCTATTACCGTTATTGGGTGATTGGCTAAATTATGGCTAAATTATTGTCCAGCCATTTCCATTAATATTTTCTGGCTACTACGATCGGGGCAGTTAGCATCAGGATGGCGTTGGATATAATGGCCATCTGTTTGTAAGTCCCAAGCTTGGCGATTATCTGATAGCATAATTCCCAAGATTTCCATTAAATCTTTGGCGCTATCAAAATCTTCTACTGGTGTGATAGCTTCTACTCGACGATTGAGATTTCGCGGCATCCAATCAGCACTACCAATATATACTTCTTCTTTACCGCTATTGGCAAAGTAAAAAATCCGGGAATGTTCGAGAAAACGTCCGATAATACTAATAACTTTAATATTATCGCTGACTCCAGGAATACCTGGACGTAAACAACACATACCCCGCACGATTAAATCGATTTTTACTCCTGCTTGGGAAGCTTCGTAGAGGGTAAAAATAATTTTAGGATCTATGAGGGAATTCATTTTAGCGACTATACGACCCGATCGCCCTTTTTGGCAATGTTCAATTTCTCGCCGGATTAAAGCTATCATGCGATCGCGCATATTTACTGGTGCTATTAATAGCTTACGATAGGAGCGCTGGCGAGAATAACCCGTTAAATAATTAAACAAATCTGTTAAATCAGCCCCTAAATCTTCTCGACAGCTAATTATTCCCAAATCTGTATAAATTCTGGCGGTTTTCGGATTGTAATTTCCTGTACCAATATGTACATAACGACGAATCCGATCTTCTTCTCGTCTTACCACCATTGATATTTTAGTATGGGTTTTTAAACCTACTAATCCATAAACAACGTGAACTCCAGCCTGTTCTAATTTTCTCGCCCAATTAATATTATTTTCTTCATCAAATCTGGCTTTTAATTCTACTAAAACTGCCACCTGTTTACCATTTTCTGCGGCTTGAATTAAAGCATTAATAATGGGTGAATCTCCAGAAGTACGATAAAGAGTCATTTTAATTGCCAATACTGCCGGATCCGAAGCAGCTTGAGTAATAAAACGTTGAACTGTAGCAGTAAAAGAATGATAGGGATGATGTACTAATAAATCTCTTTGTCGAATTAATGCAAAAAAATCTTGTCCTTCGTCAGCATCCATTTGTTCATTTAATTTCCGAATGGGAGCAGGAACTATTGGTGTCCAGGGGGGATCTTTTAATTCTGGTAATGGTAATTCCATAAATGACATTAAATCTCCCATGCAAAGTAAGCCCTCGACAGCGTAAACATCGCCTTCTGCTACTTCTAATTCTTCCATGAGCATTTTTAACACTGATTCGGGCATAGTAGCCTGTACTTCTAAACGTACTGCTTCCCTTCCCATGCGTCGTTTTCTTAATTCTTGTTCGATCGCTACTAATAAATCATCTGCTTCATCTTCTTCTACTTCCAAATCAGCATTACGAGTAATCCGAAAAGGATGATATTCCTGTATATTCATTCCAGGAAATAAAGATTCTAAATTATGAGCAATTACCTGTTCTAAAGGTACTCCTGTCCAAATAGCGGGTTTATTTTTTTGACGTAGCCGTAAATCTTCTGGTAAAGGTATAAATCTTGGTAATACTTTCGGTACTTTTACACGAGCAAATAATTCTTCGGATGTTTCAGGATCTTTTACTACTACTGCCAAGTTTAAACTTAAATTAGAAATATGGGGGAATGGATGACCAGGATCGACAGCTAAAGGAGTTAGTACTGGAAAAATTTGTTCATCAAAATAGTTTTGTAAATAAATTCGCTGTTCCTGGGTCAATTCCATATATTCCAGTAAATGAATACCTGCGGCTGCCAACTGCGATCGCAATGTCCGCTCAAAATGACGATGTGCTTGAGTTACGATCGGGCGTAGTCTTTGGCTAATAG
>CAWUOF010000030.1:0-15368 GCA_963923765.1 uncultured bacterium
TTTATTTTATCAAGGTGATATTCCCTTAGACTTAAAAAGTGGTTCAACCATAGCTTTAAATAGAGAATTACCTTTAAAAATTTATTCATTAGGATTTCAACCTGCTAAATCAATTCCCGAAATTCCGCGCTGGTTTTTACATAAATATATTAATCAATCTGCTCATATTTTAGAACCTTTTGCTGGTTCTGGAACTACAATAATTGAAAGTATTAAATATAAAACTTTGATTGATTGGTTAGATTATAATCCTTTAAGTCAATTAAATTGTCAAGTTAAAACGACTATATTTGATTTATTAGAAACCTTAAAACAAGGAAATATTATTATTAATAAATCTCAGCAACAAAAAACTTCACTGCAAACAATAAAGTTTAAAAATAAGGATTTTTGGTTTCAAAAAGAAGTACAAAATGCCTTAGAAATATTAAGAGAAAATATCTTGGCAAGTCCTTCAAATTTACAGCCTATTTTTTGGTTAGTTTTTTCTTTAACTGTGAGAAAATCATCCGATATGAATGAAGGAATGATTTTAGCGGCTAAACGTTCTCATATCAAAGAAATTCCCATAAAAACAAAGGATGATGTTTTTACATATTTTAAATATTATTTGGATAAAACTATAGAATCTTTAGCAGAATGGCAACCTTTTTTAGAAAAAAATACATCAAAAATTGAGCAAATTACCTCTCAATTAGCTCAAAATTTTATTAGTGATAAAAAATATGATGCTGTGATTACATCTCCTCCTTATATTAATGCAATTGATTATATTTGGGCTTGTAAATTTGAATTGCATTGGCTAGGTATGGTTAAAAATGATCAAGATAGATTAAATTTATATAGTCAAGAAATTGGTACAGAAAGAATACCAAAACCACAAATAAAAGAATTAAAAAAAATAGGAAATAAAAGATTAGATCAATTAATTGAAGATATTTATTTAGGAAAAAACTATCAAGCCTCACCAGGTCAAAATCAATTAAGAGCAACAGTGACTTATCAGTATTTTATGGATATGAAACAGCATTTTATAAATTGTTTTAATCACTTAAAACCAGAAGGTTATTATTGCTTTACTATTGGTAATACCAGTACAATATGTGGGGTAGAAATTCCTGTAGCATCAATCTTAACAGAAATAGCTTCCGAAATAGGATTTCACGAAATATTCAATTTTCATCTATTGTTAAAAAATCGTAAACTTAATATTCCCAGGAATGTTTCTTGGGCAAAAACTATTAAATATGACACGACAATTATCTTACAAAAATAATTATGAATAACAACACCTTAAATAATTCATTAGAAAATATCCTAAATCAATAGACCTTTTGCGAAAGTAGGTGGATGCATGAATAAACCTACGAATTAATAGGAGTTTCAAAGATTTATTTATATTGTCGTCTAGTATCAGAATTTATCGCATAACCCGCCCCTACAAGAATTATATGATTTTAGGCCAAATTATCAAAAATAGCCCTAATATAGGGGCGGGTTTTGGGATTTTATAGTTAACAAACAATATAATAAATAAACCCATTCCTATTGTAGCGATCGATAATCATATTGGTTTTAAATCCCCAAAAACTAGATTTATCACAAATACACCTAAGCAGCCGATCGCATTTCCTGAGTAGCAATAATTTCTTGATAGTAACGGCATAATTGACGGGTAGCAGCAGACCAGCCCCAGCGTTCAGCTTCCTGGCGGGCATTATGGCGCAAAGTTTCTCTAGCTTCTGTATTTTCCAGAAGACGAATAGTAGCATTAATAGCGCCATTTTCGTCATTAGGATCGAATAAATAACCGTTAACTCCATCGGTAACAATATCAGGAATACCTCCCGATCGCGCCGCAACTACAGGGCAGCCTGCCGCCATAGCTTCTAGCAAAACTAAACCTAATGTTTCTGTGCGAGATGGGAAAATAAAAGCATCAGCACTCGCGAAGGCTGAAGCTAACTCTTTGCCTCTCAAATAGCCAACAAAATTGGTAGGTGTACCAGCGAAGTGTTTTTCTAAAGCTTGTCGGTTTGGGCCGTCTCCTACTAGGGCAAGGTGAGCATTGGGAATAGCTGCTAATATTGGTTTAATTCTTTCTATTTCTTTTTCAGCCCCTAAGCGTCCTACATATAATAATAAAGGTTTATCGGGGTTGCCTTGTGTTAAACGCGATCGCCATGTTTCACTAGCTAATTCTGGTTGAAATAATTCCGTATCTACTCCCCTTTGCCAAAGTTCTACTCTTTCTATTCCTTTAGCGGTTAATTCCTTTACCATTGCGGTAGATGTACATAAATTTAAATCCGCTTGATTATGGGCGGTTCTGATTAAACTCCAGAGTACATCTTCTAACATTCCTAACCCATAATGCTGTAAATATTGCGGCAAATGAGTATGATAGGATGCTACTAGGGGAATTTGCATAGTTTTTGCATAATATAACCCTGCTAATCCTAACACTGCTGGATTAACGGCATGAATTATATCTGGTTTAAAACGTTCTAATTCTTGACCGATCGATGGGCGAGGTAATGCTATTTTTAATTCTGGATACATGGGCAAAGGAAAGCCGGAAACTCCATAGATTTTTGCCCCTTTGTATTCTGTTAGTCCACCATCCGGGGAAAAAATTAAAACTTGATGGCCTCCTTTTTGTAAATGTTCGATCGTCTGACACAGACGAGTAACAATGCCATCAATTTTGGGTAGAAAAGTTTCGGTAAAGAGGGCTATTCTCATAAAATCCTGTTTACTTCAATTATTATTCACAGCAATTAAATATTTTTACAAGGGCACAGCTTATATTGTGGTATAAGATACAGATTTTAGAATTTTACTTTGATAAATTACCTTTAACTTAAATAACAATTCTCCTTTTTCGCTAAATCAATTTCCTCACCGCGATTTTATCAACGCGACTGTATTGGCATTGCATCTCCCATTTCTCCATAACAAATTTGAGGCAATAGCCATATTTATCTATTGCCTCAACATTTTTTTCTAATTTATCTACGCCAAAGCACTTTTGGGAGAATCTGATTGTTATCGACACGATGCTGATATTTAATCGCAAAGTTCAATAAAGAATCCAACAGAGAATCTGAGAGATAATGAGGCTGTAGCCCCAAATCCAGCAGATTAGTATTTTTTGCGTTGTAATAATGTTCTTCTTTTTCAATTCTAGGATTATCTAAGTGGTTAATTTCCACATTTAATCCCATTGCGATACTAGCTTTTTTTACCATTAAAGCTAAGTCGCCAACGCTAAAAGATTCGGTAAATTGATTAAATACACGGAATTCACCCGCAGCCGCAGGGTTAAGTATTGCTAACTCAATACATCGTACTGTATCACGAATATCTAAAAATCCGCGAGTTTGTCCCCCTGTACCGTACACTGTTAAGGGATGTCCGATGGCAGCTTGTATGCAAAAACGGTTTAAAGCTGTACCAAATACGCCATCATAATCAAGACGGTTAATTAATATTTCGTTCATGCCCGTTTCTTCGGTAAGAACTCCATAAACTACGCCTTGATTTAAATCGGTAGCGCGTAACCCCCAGATACGACAGGCAAAATGGATATTATGGCTGTCGTGTACTTTAGAGAGGTGATACATACTTCCTGGCTGTTTGGGATAGGGAAGTGTATCGGTTCGCCCGTTGTGTTCAATCTTGATATAGCCTTCTTCTATATCTATGTTGGGGGTGCCATATTCGCCCATTGTGCCCAGTTTGACTAGGTGGCAGTCGGGGAAGTCTTCTTTCATTGCGTATAGCAAATTCAAGGTTCCGACCACGTTATTAACTTGGGTCATTACTGCGTGTTCACGATCGATCATGGAAAATGGGGCCGATCGCTGTTCCCCAAAGTGGACGATCGCCTCTGGGTTAAATTTTTTTAACGCTTTGCTGAGAAAGTCATAATTAGTAATATCGCCTACAAATAAATCTATGGACTTCCCAGTTAAATCATGCCAACATTGGATCCTTTGCTGAATTGGCGCGATCGGCGTGAGGGTCTCCACGCACAATGAATTATCCCAGTGTCGCCTTACTAAGCTATCTAGGATACCAACTTCATGCCCCCGATTAGAAAGATACAGGGCTGTTGCCCAACCACAATAACCATCGCCGCCAATAACTAGAACTCTCATTTTGCTAAATCTTGCTTGCCGATACTTGCTAAATTTACCAGGTTTCTGTACTCTTTCACCTAAAAATGTGATTTCTTTTCCTAAAATTTTGCTTTTAACCTGATTTTATTCGTTTTTAATAATATCTACCTATACTGCATTTATCCAACTATAAGATAAAAAAATATCCGTTTCTAGCCTTTATCTTTCCATCAATTTCCTGTTTAATAACTACGATGGCTACAACTAGGTTTATTTACCAAAATATAATCTAAACTTAACTGGAGATATCTTGACAAATATTATTTATAATGCTATATAATTTATCATTAATATTGTTGATAGCAACTATTTAATCATCAATAGTAATAATAAATATTTGCCCAAAATGTTTTTAGAGCAAAAATGCTGAAAATAAATTATTAATTACCTGTGATTTCAAGGATAACTTTATGTTAACCCAAACCGAAAAACGCTACTATACCCCCGCAGAATATCTAGCATTAGAGGAAAAATCAGAGTATAAAAATGAATATATAGATGGAGAAATATTACCCAGGACAGGTGGCACAACTAATCATAATGAAATAGCATTAAATATTGCCGCTAATTTAAAATTTGGTTTGCGGGGAAAAAACTATAAAGTATATATGGGAGATGTACGTTTATGGATACCGCTTTATCGTGTTTATACTTATCCTGATGTGATGGTAATTTCTGGAGAACCTGTGTATGAAGGGACAGGAAAAACTACGGTAATTAATCCAATATTAATTACGGAAGTATTATCAAAATCAACCGGAAATTACGATCGCAGCGATAAATTTGAATATTATCGTTCCATACCAGAAATGCAAGAATATATATTAATCAATCAATATAAATATTATATAGAACAGTTTGCTAAAAATAATGAGGGGAAATGGGTGTTAACTGAATATACATCAGAAAATGATATTTTAGCTTTAAATAGTATAAATATGGAAATATCTTTGCGTGATATTTATGCTGGGGTTGATTTTGAAAGGGGAGAATAGGCGATCGCGTAATATTTAATAGATAAAATATTTAATAGATAAAAATACAACCTATTAAGATATAAGCGATCGCCAAATATTTAAACGTGATAATTTAAATATTGAAACATTTAAACATGGACCTCATCAGCAAAATTTGCCCACCGGACAAAATGAAAAGGACCAGCAACAGCCCCCCAAACGTGCTCATCAGTTTCAATATGAAGTCCGCGATCGTGACTAATAAACTTTTTATCATCAATTTCAAAATAACTATCTAGGTAAGTAGTTATACCTTTACGCACCACAATGCAATTTTTACCCGGTTCCACATTACCAGTAAAACTATTACCACTCCAATGCACAATAAAATTACAACAGGGCATAATTTCTAACATATCTGGGGAGAGATTTTTCAGAAATTCCGGTTTGCGGGAACAGCCATGAAATTTTTGTTCTTCCTTAACGGTATAATTTTCAATTTCAATATGGTCGCCAGCATTAACTAATTTTACAACCCGCACTCGATAAGGGCGATCGAGCATATAATCATAAGCTTGTTCCACATACAAACTCACCCCTGATAACAATTCAAAAGGCAGCGGGCGCATACAAACACGAATATGAGCGAAAAAGGGGGGATTTTCAAAAGCCTGTGCTTGATTACTAAAATCAGCCGCCATCCAACGGGCTAAAGAGACAATATCTGTAGAATGTGTCATGGGATAGGTAAATTTGCAGTTTGCACGAAAAAATATCTGGGATTATTTTAAGGCTTATGGTTGATTTATTCTCGATCGCGATGGAAAATCTTATATTTAGGGTGATTATTTTTGCGGATTGCAGATAAAGCGATCTTCCTCTTTAATATTAGGATTATTTTCCAGATAATCTTTTATCCAATCACATCCTTTTGCCAACAGAGAATCTAAATCGGCTTGATTCTGCAAGTTTTCTCCAATTTGCCAAATTTTAACCGTATTGTCCGCACTACCACTGATAATACTCTTCCCATCAGGACTAAAACTCACACTTAAAACTGAGCCTTCATGCCCCCAAAATGGCTCTATTAATTGCCCTTCTCGATTCCAAAGCATGATAGTTTTATCATCACCAGCCGAAAGTATCATATCGCTATTAGGCGACCAAGCTACCTCATTTATTCCTCTCCTGTGTTCTACCAAATCTTTAACAAAAGTACCGTCAATATTCCACAACTTAATAATTTTGTCTTTACCAGCAGATGCTATTAACTTTCCATCCGGGCTAAAACGGACTGTACGGATTTTTCCTTGATGACCTGACAAGGTTTGTAATAATTTACCTTCAGTATTCCATAGTTTAATTGTTTGGTCGTCACTACCACTAGCAATCAATTTACCATCGGGACTGAAGCTAACATCTCTGATACCATCTGTATGCCCTGTCAAGGTGTTAATCATAGTACCATCTCGTTTCCAGAGAATGATAGTTTTATCTGCACTACCAGAAGCGAACATTTGACCATCCGGCGACCATACTACACTTCTTACCTGGTCACGATGATTTGTCAAAGTTTTCAATAAATTTCCATCTTTATTCCATAATTTGATGGTGTTGTCATAGCTTGCAGAAGCAATTATCTGATTGTCGGGACTGAACCGAACACTGTTCACTCGTTCGGTATGACCTATTAACCTGTTCAAAATCTTGCGTTCGGGAGTCCAAATGAAAATTTTATTATCTTCCCCTGATGATACTACGTACTGATTATCTGTACTAAAACTAACACTATTAACAGTATCTCGATGGCCGTAAAATGTTGTGAGTAACTTGTTAATAGGCTGCCAGATTTTAATCAGACCATCTGCACCGGCTGACGCAATGATTTGATTATCACGACTTAACTTAATATCTAAAATAGAATTATTATGTTTTTGCAGCGTCATTAACAAATCACCTTTTAAATTCCATAGTTTCACATTATTATCACTACCCCCAGATGCAATTAATCTTCCATTTTTGTTAAAAACAACACTATAAACATCCTGATTTGTTGTTATAGTTTTAGATTGACCATTTAATTCCCAAATCCTGATAGTATTGTCACTACTACCAGACGCAATATTTTTACCATCCGGACTGAATATTACCTTATTTATCTTTTCAGTATGACCGGAAAAAGTATTTAACAAATCACCATTTTTATTCCAGATTCTCAATTTTTTGTCAGTACTCCCCGCCGCAATAGTTTGATTGTCGGGGCTAAAACTAACACTATATACCTCGCCTTCACATGGCAGGGTTTTTAGCAGTGTTCCATCTTGACTCCAAAGCTTAACAGTTTTATCTTTACTGCCAGAAGCAATGATTTGACCATCCGAACTAAATGTAACATCCCACACTGTATCTTTATGCCCTGTGAGGGGCTTAAGGGGTACGCCGTCTTTATTCCAAATTTTAATAGTTCCATCGCTACTAGCTGCGGCAATGATTTCACCACTAGGACTAAAGCTAACACTGGCAATTCTACCACCTTGTTTTTCCAGGGTTTGTAACAATTTGCCTTGTTTGTTCCAGATAATTACATCACCATCATCACTACCAGAGGCGATTTTTTCACCGTCGGGACTAAAACTCAGACTCGAGACTTTACCTGTATGTCCTTGTAAATGGTTGTATTCTTGAATTCCATAAACAATTTCTCGTAAATATCCCAGAATTAACATATTAGTTTTTTGGCTTAACCAAGGACGCTGTTTTAGTTCCTTGGTTGCTTTAATAATCTGAATTAATGCGCCTAACTGATCGTGGAGAAAAAATTGTGATGATGCTTCGGTAGCTAAAGACACTATGCGATTTTCTTCTGCTTGTTTCCGCCGAATGGTTGCATCTTGATATTGATATAATGCTACTACGGCTAAAACTGTTGTTACTATTAAGCCAACACTAAAAGCTGCTATGGTTTTCTTTTGCGATTTAGCTTCTGCTAAACCACTATCATTAATGTATTGGGTTTGTAGGGATGTTGGTACTGGTTTTTTATTATAGCCTGCTGATAGCCATTGTCTAGCCTCTTTTAGATCATCCCCTCGCAGTAAAAAACTATGATTACGTTTTTTGCCTTCCCATTCTAAGGCGCGAACTTGTAATCTGGTATGGGTTTTGATGTAGTCGAGATCTGTATCTATTGTTTGTAATAATGCTTGAAATGATTTTTCAAAATCATCATTTTCCCGAAAGAAAATCCAGTTTAGGGCTGCCATTTCTGGATGTACAGTTTTTGGGTCAACTTCTCGTCGCAAAATTGGTATTAGTCTTTTGTTTTGTTCGATCGCGTGGATTATTTCTTTACCACAATACTCCGAGGCCACTGAATCAGGACTCATCACAAATACAAAATTATTAGCTGCCTCAATTCCTGTATAAATTTCTTTTAAAAAATCCGCCCCCAAGGGAATATCTTCCCAATCTACCCAAATATTACGATTATTTTTTTTAAATGCTGCATCTAAGGCTTTTACAAATTCCTTATCTTTCCGAGAGTAAGATATAAAAGCATCATTAGTAGTAGTCATAGAGTCACCCTGGTAAGTACTTGTTAGTATTTTTGCAACTTAAAAAAAACAGCAGATTAAGAAAATTAAATTTATAAACCTGCTGTTTTGTTAACACAAAAAATGGAAAATTTCCGATTATGACTGATTTACATCATTATCTTTATCCTTATCTTTATCCTTGTCTTTTTCCTTCTGGGCTTCGGCAACTTGAGTGGCGTAAACTTCTACATCCTGTTGGATGATATTTTCTACCTGGGCGGCAAAAGTATTAAAAGCTTGTGAGTGGGTGTTATAAGAAACATAAGGGCCGCTTAGTTGAAAGTATTGCCAACCCTGGGTTTTTAAAGATTCTACGGAACGGCGATAATTACGCCATTGGTCTCCATACATGAAAAAACTATCTAAAGATGATGTGGTTGAGACTAATAAACTAATGCCAAAAGTAGACCAGTAAACGTATTGTCTGACTACAGGATTTTCGCTATTATTCAGAGTTACTAAAGCCGGAAGCAATACACCGCCAACAATTGTTACTATTTTTAATAAGTAATGTTTATTCCTAGCGTTAGCTGCTTTACCTTCCATCCATAATACTTGATCTAACCAGCGCGATCGCAAAAAATGCTTTTGCAAGTCGTTAAGAGTTAGCATTTCAAACATCTTGCCAAAGTCTTCTTTCAGCCATTCCTTGTAAGGATCTTTTTTACTTGCCATCTTTTGCTTTTGCTCCTGATTTTCCTTAAAAAGTATTTTGGTAATTACCTGCGATAAACGATAGCCACCTTGTTTAAGATCTATAGAATTTATTTGCCCAGACGCAATTAAATCTTTGGCTCTTTCATCGGTATGTTTTCCAGCTAGGGCTGCGGCTATTTTATCAGCAGTACGTCCACTTCCTGCAATCGTTAATACTGGTCTACCTACTTTAATACTTTGTTGAACATCTTGCCAAGTGATTTCCCCCCCATTGATCACTATTGTTAATGATGGTTTTCCCTGGGATAATTGGCTGGCTATGTTGGCTATCCAGGGTGATTCATCTCCCCAATTAGAGCCAGGGACTAAAAATAAGTGAGTGTGATGAGGTTCTAATGGTGCAGCATCAGGATTTGTAGAAATATTATCTATTAATGTAGTATCTGGCAATACTACTGTTCCAATGGCAGCTACTCCCACTAAGGGAAATGTGCCGCCTATTTCGGCGCGGGCTTTCCCTATTAACCGCATGATTCCTGCATCTGTCCCACCATCTACTACGATCGCTCCTAAAGATTCCACTTGAGGAGCTAATATTTTTACAAATATCTCCTGTAGACGTATTAAATCTTTGTCACTAATGCCACTAGCTCCCCCAACTAACACTATAATTGGATAACCAGTTTTTAAACCTATATTTTCTACAGCATTTGGTAAGTCTAAGTCATGGTTAACTATAACGGCGTTTGCTGTTTGTCCAGTCGAGAAGTTAATCTGAAAAGGTTTTTCCATAATCCGTAGGGTACAACAATCTTTATTCAATAAATTACCACCATAATTACCAGTATTTTATAACTGACTTATGGCTTTAGTTAGGATTTATTTGGGACTTAACAGCCAATAACATAATCTTTTCAGCTTCTCAATCCAATTTTAAATTGGTCATTATTGGTCATTAAATCGCTTTTGGGTGAAGACTTAGAAAAATAAATTAATGTTAATATTTACTAAGCAGTCCATAAATTAACTTGACCCTAACTAATTTAGCTAAATATCTAGGAAATGTCACTGATATCTGGATAAATTTTTATTAAGAAATAATTTTATTTGCTATTTAGCCTGGAGATAATCTATAATTTAACAGTAAATTATTTGCCAATGCCTATGATATAGTTTACATCCAAGATTGGGATTGAATTAAAGTATGATTAAAGAAAAATGGGTTGGCACAAAATCAAATTATAGCGGGGGGTTTCACCTAGCTGGGAACATTAATAAATTTAAGTTCGTTTTAATATTACTAGGCGATCGCTCTAATAATTAATAATGTAGTTAGTTATTTACATCAGGTCAAAAACTATGGGAATTTATAAGCAAAATTTACGCTATTTACCACCTTGTAAATTGATTTTTACTGGAATAATCCTTGGCTTTTGGCTGAGTTTTGATTTTTTTCATTTAGTCCAAGCGGAAACGACTAGATGGCAACGTAATTTGGAAATATTAGGGGGAGATGAAAATTCCACAACAGATATAACACCAGAAAAATCAAATGAACCTAGTATTTTAAAGGAATTTCCACCTAATCCTTTAGAAATTATTGTTCCCGATCCTTTATTACCAGATCTTAAAAAACCTCTAAATGCCGAAGAAAAAAGAGATTTAAAAACTAAGTTAGATCAATTAAATTTAGAAGCTAATCAACAGTTACAATTAGGAAATATTATAGCAGCTTTTGATATTTGGAATCGGGAAATTCGTTTACGTCGTGCTTTAGGCACTAAAGCCGAGTTGGAGGCTTTAGGTAGAGTAGGGCAATTTGCTTGGGAAAAAAATCAAACTACGGAAGTAAGATATATTAACGAACGTTTACAAACTATACAAAAAGATATTTTATCTCAGAAATTAGGCGAAACCCAAACACCGGAAAAACGAAAAGATTTACTAATGGATTTGGGGATGGCTTATCGGCAAATTCGATCGCGAGATTTGGCAGTAGGTGTTTATCAGCAAATTGTCGCTATGGCTAGGGAAAATCAAGATTTAAACCTATTGGAAACTACCCTTAATACTATTGGAGATTTACATTTAAATTGGTTTGATTATCCCCAGGCAGTAGCTACCTATCGGGAATTGTTAGTTATAGCACAAAATCAAGGCGATCGCCTAAAAGAAATTAATTATCTTAAGCAATTAATTTATCTGCACGATCGAGCGCGAAAAGCCCAGGAAGCTTTAGATACTAAATTAATGTTAGCAAGTGTTTACCTCGACCAAAAACAATTGGTATTAGTTCCACCTTTACAAATTGCGATCGCTGCCGATTATATGACCATTAACCAATTAAATCAAGCCGCCAAAACTTATCAAGATGCCTATGCCTTAGCTTGGAGTTTGCAACAATATAATTATGCCAGCGAAGCTTTACAAAAATTAGCTAATCTCTATAAATCTCGTAATCAAACTCCCGCCGCTTTACAAGTTTATCAAATTCTTTTGGATGTCGAGCAACGTTCTTATAATGTCTATGGGTTAATGAATGCCTACGACCAAATCGGGAAAATTTATCAATCTCGCCAAGCCTATCCTCAAGCTTTATCCGCTTTTCAAAATGGTTTAAATTTAGCTAAAAAATTAGGTTATCGCGAAGATTATTTTATCAATCAAATTCAGCAAGTAAATCAGGGAGGAAAATAAGCAAAAATATCAAATTATCAAATAATTAAATTTTCAATAAAATACAGCACTTCGCGGGCAGCATAATAACATTATCAACTAAATTATAAAAAATTAACCAAATTAACCAGAAAAAATGGTATAAAATGTAATGTGTCTGTCATATATTACAGCAGTTTTTATGTATTTGAGCCTTATTAGACCTAACCCCCAACCCCTTCCCTACCAGGGAAGGGGAGTAAATCAAAGCCTCTCTGAGAGAGGTTTACCAGAGAGGTCGGTTTGTGGTTTATTTACCTGAAAATAACAACTGTAAGAAAGTGCTTAATCCTAAATTATTGAAATGTGAAATTACCCTTAAATAACTTGTTTTTAATTCTGCAAAGTCTAATTATTGTAGTATATTGAATGTAATTAATTGTAGATAAGAAAAAACATGACTAATACCATAAAATATAATGCCACAGATCGGATTTTACCAGGTAATTATCCCTATATCTTAGATATACCTGATACTGTATGGCTAGTATCCTCTGGAACAATGGCAGTATTTGCCGTTGCTACCGAATATGGGGAAGCGAAAGGAACACGCCGTTATTTATTTGATGTTAATCCAGGTGATATATTAATAGGAATACCAGTTAATAAAGAAGGATATTCCTACACTTTAACAGCGATCGGCTATGAAGAAACTCACTTGCAAGAAATTACCATAAACAATTGGTTAAAAAAATTTCGACATAATGATAGCAGTACAGCAGAAATTAGTAATCATATAAAGAATTGGAGCAAAAATTTAGTTATAATTTTTGCAAATAGCGAAATCGATTTAGCAGAAATTAACACCGAAGAAATTAGTACAGCAGAAACAATAATTGATGCCATAGAGCAATTTCATGCCGATTTTTTACGCTGTTTACATGAATTAGAAGAACAAGAAAAGACTAATCGTTCCCAACAGTTTAATGCTCGTTTAAAATTAAATCGCGATGCCAGTGAAAGAGCATTAGATCAACTTACCAGTATTTTTCGTCCGCGAGAATCAGAATTTACCCAAGAAGGGGGAGAATTATTAATAGCTGCCGGTGCAGTTGGTAAAGCTTTAGGTATCGAAATTCGTCCCCCAGCGCGATCGGAAGATCCAAAACGAGTAAAAGATGGCTTAGAAGCGATCGCCCGTGCCTCGCGAATTCGTACTCGTCGAGTAATTTTATCTGGTAAATGGTGGAATTCCGATTGTGGGGCTTTGCTGGCATATACAAAAGAAGGCGATCGACCTGTTGCTTTATTACCTATAAACAGCAATAAATATGAAGTATTCAGCCCCCACGATCGCCAGCGCATTCCTGTAGATATAAATATCGCGCAACAAATTTCCCCCGTTGCCTATATGTTGTATCGTCCATTTCCAGAAAGAGCATTAAAAACCCTAGATATCGTAAAATTTGCTCTGCGCGGAAGAGAGCGAGATATTGCCGTAGTTTTAATATTAGGAGTAGTAGCATCCCTATCAGGAATGCTAACACCCCTAGCTACTGGAATTTTAATCGATAAAGCCATTCCAGATGCCAATCGTAATTTAATTTTACAGATTGCGATCGGACTTTTAGCCATAATTTTTGGTAGTACAATTTTTGATTGGATAAACAATATTGCTGCCGCCCGTATAGAAACTTTTGCTGGTATTCAAACTCAAGCAGCAGTTTGGGATAGACTCTTAAAATTGCGCGTTTCTTTCTTTCGTAAATATTCTACTGGTGATTTACAATCTCGCGTTTCTGCTATCCAACAAATTCAGCAAACTCTTAGCACTAATGTGTTAATAACAATGTTTTCTAGTTTCTTTTCTTTGCTGAATTTAGGGTTTTTATTTGTTTACAATGCCCAGTTAGCCATAGTAGCAATAGTAGTAGCTATAGTCAGCATTTCTGTCACCATATTTTCCGCTCAATTTTCCCGAAAAACTATGCTACCTTTACAGGAAATGCAAGGAGATATATTTGGCCTGACAGTACAACTAATTAGTGGTGTCTCTAAATTGCACGTAGCGGCGGCAGAAGAACGAGCTTATGCTTATTGGTCTAACAGATTTAGTCAGATACTTAAATTACAACTTAGTACCCAAACTGTAGAAAATACAGCTACTTTATTTAATACAGTATTACCAACACTTAGTTCGATGGCAATTTATACTTTAGCAGTAGGAATGCTGGCTCAAAGTCAAATTAGTGGAGGCGAGCGACTTTCCACAGGTGCTTTTTTAACTTTTAATACTGCTTTTGGTACATTTATTAGCGGTACAACTGGATTGAGTAATGTTTTAATTAGTATGCAGACAGTGGGTGTATTATGGGAAAGAGCGCAACCAATTTTAACAGAATTACCAGAAGTAGATTTAGATAAAACCGATCCAGGACGTTTGCAGGGAGGAGTTAGACTCGATCGAGTTAGTTTCCGCTATCGTGAAGACGGACCTTTAACTTTAGATAAAGTTTCCATAGAAGCTAAACCTGGTGAATTTATCGCCTTTGTCGGTCCTTCTGGTAGTGGGAAATCAACAACACTGCGTTTGCTGTTAGGATTTGAACAACCAGAAGACGGTACAATTTATTATGATGGTCAGGATTTATCGGGTTTAGATATTTCCGCAGTAAGGCGACAGTTAGGTGTAGTGTTGCAAAACGGTCGAATTAATAGCGCTTCCATATTTGAAAATATTTCTAGTGGTGCATTAGTGACAATGGATGAGGCTTGGGAAGCTGCAAGAATGGCAGGTTTTGATAAAGATATTGAACAAATGCCAATGGGAATGCACACAGTTATTTCGGAAGGTGGTACTAACTTGTCGGGAGGACAACGCCAGCGTTTATTAATTGCTCGTTCTTTGGTCTTAAAACCAAGAATTTTAATTTTTGATGAGGCAACTAGCGCTTTAGATAACCGTACCCAAGCTATTGTTAGTGAAAGTTTAGAACAGTTAAAAGTAACAAGAATTGTAATTGCTCACCGTTTAAGTACCATTCGTAATGCCGATCGTATTTATGTTATTGCTGCCGGTCAAGTAATGCAAGTAGGCAGTTATGATGAGTTAATGGCACAACCGGGAATGTTTGCCGATTTGATGGCGCGACAGGTAGCTTAATTTATCGGCGTTGCATAGATGCAGGATTGGCAAATTGGCGGTTGAAATGATTAAGGATTCGTTTCAAATTGGGTGAAATCATCCCATAATGAAAGCAACGCCCAGTGAGTTTATGAATAGAAACGTTAGTTAAATCTAAATCTATTTTTCCCGATTC
>CAWUOF010000031.1:0-15201 GCA_963923765.1 uncultured bacterium
ATTATTACTCAAAGGTAAAGATTAATGGGTAACAGGAGTTACAATTCAACCAACAAAATTACCTCATCAAAATTTCGGAGGCAGAAATTTTTTTCTCGTATCTCCTTTACCCCTACTACCTTGCTGATTTTTATAATAACTATCTGGGTAAATGTTATTATAATTACCAAAAATTTTAGTTTCCCTACTATAGCCCAAACTGTAACAGAAGATACTTCTGCATCAAAAATAGTTAGACCTCAAGACGTTTGGCGGCTAGTTTATCAACGTTTGCCATATTTACCTTTGGAAAATAACTATATTAATAAGGAAACTGGTAAAGTATCCCCAGACAATACTCTGATAGCTCGCTTGATTCGCTATCATGTATTTGTTAAAAATCGCCCAGTTTTTTTTCGTATAGATTGGAAGCTAACTTTAGCAGATTATTTGGGAGTAAATGAACCTATAGCTGAATCAACTTACCCCGGTAGTGATACTTTGCAAATAAACCCCATAGATGCAGATATTACTGCTATTCAGCGTTTAAACCGTTCCCAACGTGATGATTTAGTAAATATACTCGTTAGTATTTTTAATCCTAATTCTCCAGAATTACTGGAAATTGTACCTAAAAATCGCACAAATTCTAATCAAATAAATCCTGCTATTCCTACTGACTCTCCTTTGCCCTTACCTCAACCTGGAGATGCTAATTTGTTAAAATAAACTATGGGCCAATCGAAGGAGGGAGAGTCGGTAAAATCTTTATTTTTAAGCATTGCTATATAATCATTTTTCTATTTTTTAATTAATCGATAGAGCAGGGGTGGGTTTATTTATGTTATTTGTTCATATCATAATTTATCGCCTAAACTGCCCCTAGAATAATGGGATAATTTCACCTTAAATTATCATAAAAAATCTCAGCCAATATGCAGGAATGGGTTAGGTAATTAATTGTTTTTTTTACATATAATTCTGATAAAACTGCCCCTAAGCGATCGTCTCTAAATAATATAACTTAACCTAAATCTAATTAATGTCTAATAAATTAAAAAAATTTAACTAGATCAGCCTGATGGCTAAAAATTCACTTCTATTTCTAGCCTAAATACCCATCATCAAGGGTGCAGACAGTAACTCAAAATAAAAAAATCTTGACAAAAGTAAACAATAACATTCTAAAATCTAAAAATGTAACCAGTCGTAACCCCAAATTGCCTAATAATGAATAGTATCGAATTTTTTCAGCTTTGTGCTGGCAAGTGGTTATCACAACGCACTAGCCATAATTTAACTGCCCAGAAAATAGAAGTAGGAAAATCAGAAGTACAAATGGAAATAATTGCTTCTACGGATGCAGAGGTTATCAATTTATGTCAAAAACACCAAATTGATCCTAACACAAGTTGCGGAGGTCTTCGCATTCAGTGGAATGGTAGCGTCGGGCAAGATGAAAAAAAACAAATTGGTGCAACTGTTGTAGCGATAATTCCTAATACCGATAATTCCAACTCTGGTAAATTACTGCAAAAAACTGGTAATGTTGGTAGTTATTGTCTCAGTAATGATGATATTCTTACTTTAATTACTGAGTCAGAAGGTTTCTATACTGAGGAAAGGTTATGGTTTGCTAGTGAAAACCTACGCCAAAGAACCAGTATTGTTAAACGCGGTGATAATTTTAGTATAGCTTCTTTTTGTTCAGAAATTCGTATGGGAGTTACTAAAAAATAAAATGAAATATAATGCTAATTTTCTAAGTAGCATCAACTAATTTAGTAATTTAGTAAATTTTAAAATTTGGCGTTGCTGAAAAAAATAAGTAGGAATTGTAGAAAACATATAATGATTATATATACAGTCTCTACAATTAGTTTTATCTAATATAAATACCCTACATTTTTATTAATAAAATCAGCAACGTCGAGTTTATTCTGCTGAAGTATCTAAGCAAAATATTTCGCCAATTAATAAATTAAATATCCCTGCTTCATTATATTTTGCTGTCAGTCTTTGGTATTGATAATCTGAAATTATTTTTCCGGCACTTATATCAAAACTTTCACCTAATTTTAATTGTTTAGGAATAAGCAAAATTACTCCATCGAACAGTAAAAAAGTTTCATTTTTCCCTGCGGTTGGATCTAAAATTAGTTTTTGTTTCTCTACCACCGGTAATATTTCTAAGTCAGGAGTAATTGAATGTTGAATGCCTTGCCAATTGCCAGAAAATATGGATAAATTTTCTATTTCTGGTTTAGCTGCTGCGGGTGGAATGTCTAAGTTTTCCCGAATTTGTAAAATTTTTTCTAAATTACCATGTTCATTATAAATACTGCCGATGCTAGTATTTTCGTTGTCAGATTTAAGAAATAATTCTACACTAAATGGCTGTCCTAATTCTAATTTTTGAGGCACCCAAGCACTTGAACCTTTTCCTAATAAGGCGATCGCTCGTTTTTTTTCATCTGCCGGGTGTAGCAAGCCATCAGCAAGATTACAACTTGATTTTTCTATTTGCCAGCTTTTTTCTAATATTTGACCATCAGGTGCAGGAAATTGATTAGTATGAGTAATAATTGTACCATCTTGATTAGCTTGTAAAATTCTAATTCCTGACATAGATTTAATTACTTCTTTAGTGGGGGAATACACCAGCCAGTTTCCATGCCAAGGTTTTTTTTCTGTGGTAATATCTCCAAATAATTTTGTCCAATGCTGTTCTTGTTTATTCATTTTTAGGTTACAGAATAATTTACTGGCAATAATTTACCGTAAAAGCTGTTATCGATCGCACTCAGAAATAAAACTTATTATAATTTTTAGGGTTATAAATAAATTCAGGCGATCGAGAAATTTGAAAATTTCTCATTTATTTCCATGATTTTGAAATTAAGTTTGCTGATAAAATGCCTCACTAATTAATTGTTGAAAAACTCCATAATTATCATATTTTACCCTTAGTCTTTGATATTTTTTTGCTGATACCATTGCACCAAAACCCAGTTCAAATTCATTACCTATCTTTACTTGTTTTGGTATTGTAACTACCAAGCGATCAGGAAAAAATAAAGTTTCATTTTCTCCTCCAGTTGCATCTAAAACTAATTCGGAAATCTCTACTAGGGGAGATAATTTTAAATCTGGTGACATTAACTGTTGTTTACCTACCCATTGCCCAGAAATTGCGTTTATTTCTGGTAAAGGTTCTGAAGTAGGAAAACTACCCATTTGTTCACGAATTGGCACAATTTTTTCTAATTCGCCATTTTTGCTATAAACTAATACAATGGTATGGCGTTTATTTTCATGTTGTAATAAAATTTCTACACTAAATATTTGCCCTGTTTCCAGGGTTTTAGATAACCAAGCTGTGCCTACTGTTCCAAAAGATAAACCTCGCCTTGATGATGATGCTGGATGCATAATTCCATCAGGAAGATTACAATTTTCTTGTTTTATTTGCCAAGTAGTTTCTGATAAATTACCATCAGGAGAAGGGGATTTTTTGGTGTGAGTAATGACTGTGCGATCATGATTAGCTTGAAACTCACTGATAAATTGATAGGTTTTTAATAATTCTTTATTTGGTGAATAAGCAGTAACAATGGAATGCCAAGCTATTCCTTCCTCATCATATTGAGCAAAAAATCTTTGCCAATGTTGATTAATTTCTATGGTGGGTGCATTAGACATAATTTTACGTTTATTAACTATAAATTTCTAATGTATTATATTATATTTTAGAAAAATTATGGGATTTTAATAATGACTAACTTTTCTTGGACTAAACAATGGTATCCAGTTACTCCTGTTAGCTATTTGGACATTTCAAGCCCAACACCAATTAATTTATTAGGTAAAAATCTAGTAATTTGGAGAAACCCACAGCAACAATGGATCGCTATGGACGATCGCTGCCCCCATAAATTGGCAAAATTATCATTAGGTAGTATTGATGACCAAGGAAATATAATATGTCGGCATCATGGCTGGTGTTTTGATGGGGAAGGGAAGTGTACAAAAATGCCGATGTTGAAGGATGAAAAAGCTTTAGAAACCGCTTGTAAAAGTGAGCGATCGCAAATCACAACCTATCCTACTCAAGTAGTACAAGAATTACTTTAAATATGGCCTGATAATAGTTTTACAGCTTTTACTGATTATCATACTAAACAACCTGCTTTGATACCAGAATCTCCATTAGATCATACTGCCATAGATTGGTTTATGACAGAAGTTACCGTCGGTTATACTGTTTCTGTAGAAAGTAGTTTTGATCCTTCCCATGCTCAATTTTTACATAAAGGAATAGCAGGTTTTTCTCCGGAAAGAGCTATACCAATGGAACATTTTGAAGTATTAGAAGAAATTACAGGTGATGCTGGTTTTTGTTTAAAACATTCTGGGTATAATATTTTTAATAAAGATATGAATGCTACCCGCAAGTTTACTCCCCCTTGTGCTAATACCACAATTTATGAATATTCTAACGGTAAATTAGCTTTATTTCAATTATATTTTGTGCCAACCAAGCCAGGGTATTGTAAACAGATTGGTAAATTTGTTTTTAGTTCTCCAGAAAACCCTAAATTTTCCTGGCAAATGTTACCTAAACTTTTACCGAATCTTTTATCTAATTTTTGGCTCAAATTATTGCCAGAATATTTACAAATTGGTTTAAAACACTCATTCAATGATAAATTAAGTAACCAAGATATAGCGATGATGCACTCCCAAACTGTTAACGAATTTAGGGGGGGAAATCAATCTTGGCAAAAATCTTATTTTATGCCTTCTTTAGCTGATGTTGGTATAGTTACTTTTCGGAAATGGTTAGATGAATTTGGGGGTGGTCAACCAGAATGGCAGGGAGTTCAAGTTACATCTTTTCCAGAATTAACTGAACAAGAATTATACGATCGCTGGCATCGACATACTAAACATTGCCCTAATTGTCGTCAATCTTTATTTTTGCTAGATAAACTTAAAAAATATTGCCAAATATTGCTGTTACTATTAACCATAATAAACTTAGGATTAATCATATTTCATCTACCACTAAACATGGTTTTAATACCTGTTTTAATAGGAATATTGATTTTATTTTTTTTTTACAAATTAGACTCTTTCCACCATCGATTTCTGAGCTATATTCCTAAAAGTGGTTTACCCATAGTTAAACTAGATTAGGGTGCATATTATATTGGTAAATGTAGTACACAAAAAGTACACAAAGGATAACAGAAAACGGCTAAAAAGTTTAGATATTATACCCTATTATCCGTTTTCTGGTTTTTATTTGTTTATAGACAAATTTGGCAGAAAAATTATAAAAAATATTTTAAATAATGCAAATTAAATGTTTAGATATTTTTAGTTTAACCAAAATAATTAGGCTAGTTAGTTTAAACTGCTATTTGTAGCCTATAGGTAACAGAATAGAAAATTAGAGATAAATATCTTCATGGTTTTTAACAAAACGTATCATTTCTAATTTTTACTTTACTTCTTTATTTGAGTAAGAAAATATTTTAGTTTGTATTAAAGCTAGGGAATTATATAAAAAAAGTAAATTTATAAAGAATAAAATCTATGTTATCCCAATTTGGTTATGACCCTAACCTCGATCGAGTCATTCAGGAAGATGATCCTACTCAACAGTCCCTTAGAGATCGTCAATTACGAACATTATTTGAAACAGCCTTAGATGCGATCGCGATCGCCGATGACCAAGGGCATTATATAGATGTTAATTCCGCTACCTGTGAATTATTTGGTGTACAAAAAGAACAAATTCTAGGACATTGTATTTCTGAATTTATAGAAGCAGGATTTAATTTTCATCAGGTATGGCAAGAATTTCAACAACAGGAAAAACTGCGGGGAGAGTTTCGTTTAGTTAGAAATGATGGAGATATTCGGGTCATAGAATATGCAGCGCGGGCAAACTTTCTCCCCCATCGTCACCTATCCGTAATGCGAGATATTACAAACACAAAAAGAGCAGAAGCAGAAGTTACAAAACTTACCGAAAAACTGCAACAAGCTGAAGAAAAACTTACAGAATTTAATATTGCATCTATTAATAAAAATAAAATTCCAGATGCAGATATTTTAAAACAAATTGCTAGTCATATTCCTGGAGTTATTTATCAATTACGAATGGCTCCGGATGGTACTTTGCATTTTCCCTATGTTAGTAAAAGGTTACAAGAAATTTCTGGCTTGACTCCAGCAGAAGTGAGAGAAAATGCCTGGAAATTTTTTACAATAATTCATCCTGAAGATATTGCTCGAGTTACTAAATCTATTATTGAATCTGCGGCAAATCTCACCCCCTGGTATTGTGAATATAGAGTAGCTTTAAAAGATGGGCAAGTACTTTGGTTATTAAGTCATTCGACACCACAACGCGCATTAGATGGTAGTACCCTTTGGTATGGTTATATTCGGGATATTACAGATAGTAAAACCACAGAATTAGAATTACAACATTTTTTTAGTTTGGCGCTCGACTTACTTTGTATTGCGGATTTTAACGGTTATTTTCGTCGCTTAAATCGTGCCTGGGAAACAACTTTAGGTTATAATATTAAAGAATTAGAAGGTAAACGTTTTCTTGATTTTATTCATCCTGATGATATTGCTGCAACTATAGAGATAATTTCAGATTTAAGCGATCGTAAATCAATTTTTCAGTTTACTAACCGCTATCGAGCCAAAGATGGTACTTATCGCTATATTGAATGGCGTGCTACTCCCTATGGAAATTTAATTTATGCCGCAGCTAGAGATATTACCGAACATAAACATAATGAAGATAAATTAAATGAAATATCAAACCGTTTATCTTTAGCACTCAAATCAGGTGCGATCGGTTGTTGGGAATGGGATATTATCCAAAATACCCTAGTTTGGGATGAGCGAATGTATGAATTATACGGTGTAACAAAAAATTCTGATACTAGATTAGCTTATGATATTTGGGCAACAGGATTACACCCAGACGATCGCCATGCTACAGAAACCTTAATACATCAAGTTGTCGCGGGAAAAGGAGAATACGATCCGGAATTTCGGGTAGTTCATCCTGATGGTAGTATTCATTTTATTAAAGCCTTTGGTTCAGTTTTTCGAGATGCAGTAGGTAATGCACAAAAAATGATCGGACTTAATTTTGATATAACCGATCGCAAACGCCAAGAACAAGCATTACGTTTAATTGTAGAAGGAACCGCCGCCAAAACTGGCGCTGAATTCTTTAAAACCTGTGTACAATATATAGCGCAAGTATTAGAAGTTAAATATGCCGTCATCACAGAATTTACTGATACTGAAAAAACCATAGAAAAAACCCTGGCATTTTGGGAATGCGACAAATTTAGTGATAATTTTACTTGCAATCTTACCAGCCCAAATTGTCAACATACACCCTGTAAAAATATTAGTAGTAATACAGAAGTGTATCGTTATCAAAAACTGCCAGAATTTTGTCATTACCAAGCAGATCATAACTTAATTTGTCTGCAAGCTGAAAGTTATGCAGGTTTACCCATACTAGATGCGGCAGGAAATCGTTTAGGATTATTGGCAGTTTTAGATGATAAACCCATGCAGCAAGACTTAGAAATACAATCGGCTATTTTAAAAATATTTGCCACTCGTGCCGGGGCAGAAATAGAAAGAATAAAAGCAGAAAACGCCTTGCGACAATCAGAAATACAACTACGGCAACAAGCGGAAGAATTAGCAGCGACTCTCAAAAAATTACAAAAGACTCAAACCCAATTAATTCAAGCCGAAAAAATGTCAAGTTTAGGGCAATTAGTAGGAGGAATTGCCCATGAAATTAATAACCCTGTTAGTTTTATTTATGGCAATTTGCAACACGCCAGTGATTATGTAAAAGATTTAGTAGAATTAATTCAACTCTATCAAAAATATTATACGAATCCACCGCAAGAAATTGCTAATTTGACCGAAGATATGGATTTTGATTATTTAGTCCAGGATTTTTATCAATTATTAGCTTCCATGAAAACAGGTGCCACACGGATTAGAGATATTGTCAAATCACTGCGGATATTTTCGCGTTTGGATGAAGCAGATTT
The DNA here is from genome assembly GCA_963923765.1 of uncultured bacterium. Lineage (GTDB taxonomy): Bacteria > Cyanobacteriota > Cyanobacteriia > Cyanobacteriales > CAWUOF01 > CAWUOF01. Next base: position 8,100 of record CAWUOF010000031.1, read on the forward strand.
AAAAGATATAGATATTCACGAAAATATAGAAAGTACCTTAATGATTTTACAAAATCGCTTGAATGGTTGGGCGGGAAATCCCCACATTAATCTAATTAAGAATTATGGAAAAATACCCTTGATAGAATGTTATGGAGGGTTATTAAATCAGGTATTTATTAATTTATTAATTAATGCTATTGATGCGATCGAACAACGACGTAAAAACCTAGAAATCATGGAAAAATTAGATTATATTGGTCAGATTATTATTACAACTACTATGACTACAGAAAAACAAGTAATTATCTCTATAGCAGATAATGGCTGTGGTATGAGTCCCCAAGTCCAAGAAAAAATATTTGATCCATTCTTTACCACCAAACCGATCGGACAAGGTACAGGCATGGGGTTAGCTACTAGCTATCAAATTATCACAGAAAATCATCACGGTTCTTTACAATGTTTTTCGACAGAGGGAATAGGAACTGAATTTAGAATTGAATTACCAACTATGCCCCAGAAATAACAAATTTACTAAATCTAGTTGTGTATAGATTTTTTTAATTTATTAAATTACACCTTATCCCTTTTTCAGCTAATATTAAAGAATTAGGGTGGATTATTAGAAAAATATTATAATATATAGTATAATATTTAATGATTCTGATTCTAACTAGAAATTTCAACAATTACGAGGTTGTTTAGTTATGCCATTACAAGACGAAATTGATAAAACTAGGCAAGAAATTAAAACAGATAACTATTCCATGTCTATTGGCGAGTTGATTAGCCTTTATGAAAAAGATGAAATAGATATTCACCCAGATTTTCAAAGATTTTTCCGTTGGTCAAATTATCAAAAATCAACTTTTATCGAATCAATTCTTTTAGGCATACCAATTCCGGCAATTTTTGTTAATCAAAGAGATGATGGAATTTGGGATGTAATAGATGGGTTACAAAGACTTTCAACTATCTATGAATTTGTTGGTATTTTGAAATCAGATAAATTAGATACTGAAAAAGCAGAAATTATGACTTTGCAGGAAACAACATATTTACCTTCCTTGCAAGGGAAAAAATGGGATGATCCAGCAGACCCGGATAACTCTTTAACCCAAACCCAGCGCTTATTGATTAAACGAGCTAAAATCACAGTAAATATCGTTGAAAAAGAAAGCGATAAAATGATAAAATATGAATTATTTCAAAGACTAAATACTGGCGGTTCAATTGCCACAGCACAAGAAGTTAGAAATTGTATTCTTTTAATGCTTAATAAAGATTTACATGACTTAATTAGGGCTTTAGCAAATCGTGAAACATTTAAAAACTGCATTGCTTTAAGCGATCGCCTATATGAAGAACAGTATGATATGGAATTAGTATTACGTTTTGTTCTTCTTTTTGATCAAGATGATAAAAGTTTACAAAACTTGGGCGGTGATGTCAGCGAGTTTTTAACAGCTAGAATGCGAACAATGGCTCTTAATAAAAATTTGAATATTAGTCATATAGAAAAAGCATTTGATATCACTTTTAATATTCTTAATGACACAATGGGAGATAATAGTTTTAAACGATATAAACCAGAAAATAATAAATTTCTTGGAGGTTTTTTATTATCTGTCTATGAAGTAGTAGCACTAGGGATGGGATATCATTACAAAAATCCACCTCTCAATAACCAAATAGAAGATCGAATTAAAAGTATTTGGTCAGATCAAACCTATAAAAAATGGTCAGGAGCCGGAGTAAATGCGGCCAGACGATTACCTTTCCTTATTCCTCTTGGTAGAAAGGTATTTGCGCCATGAAGGAAATCCGAACTCTTGATGATTTAAATAATAAAATATCTGGAGATCTAGCTTGGCGAAAAAAAGAATTGTCAGTAATTAAATCTTTGATAGAATCTAAAAATTATTCTCGACAACAACATAGAGTATTAATTCGTAGTGGAATTTGTATTCTCTATTCCCATTGGGAAGGTTTTGTCAAATTAGCAGCCAACTCTTACCTAGAATATGTTCGACTAAAAAAACTGACCTATCAGGAAATTGCTAGTAATTTTTTAGCTTTGGCAATAAAAGAAAAACTTAAGGAGGCAAAAGAGACAAATAAGCCATCATTGTATATACCAGTGTGTGAATTTTTTCTTTCTGAATTAAATCAAAGATGTATTTTGCCGAAAGATACAATATCTACAGCATCAAATCTCTCCTCTGAGATTTTAAAAGAGATATCTGCTATCTTGGGACTTGATTTTTCTCCGTTTTCGACTAAAGCAAAATTAATTGATGAACAGCTTTTAAAAACCAGAAACGAAATTGCTCATGGTGAAGATGTGATATTTGATCGAGATAAATATATTGAATTACAAAAAGAAGTTATCCAAATGTTAGATATATTTAAAAATCAGTTAGAAAATGCTGCTATTCAACAAAAATTTAGGCGAGATTATCCTTAAATTATATCAATAAATGGTGGATTTCATAGAAAGTAAATAATTTAGTGGCATTGTCTTGGCATAAATAGACGATGAATAAAAATTATAGATATTTGCTTCCATTAAAATATTGTTTGTTTACAAAAATGCTCATTCCCTATTCCCTATTCCACTATTCCCTGTTCCCGCACAGAAAAGAGAATAGGCATAAAAGCTAATCATTCTGATTTAAAAGAAAAGAATAAGAATAAATAAGACCAGGGAAAATAAATAATAATTTAATTATAAATACAATAATAGAAAAAAATAAGGGTATAATAGGAGCGATCGCCCGTAAAATTGTGTTATAAAAAAATTGTTTTAGTATTTCATACTTGGCCATTAAATCCTATTTTATACTCAAATGCCAATCTCAGCATACTCTTTGACTAGGGGAAAAAAATAACATCCGTTAAATATAAACATCCACTTAAAATATGAACTCTTCAGCCAACACCAACTTAACAAATTTTCCTGACATTTCTGGCTATAATATACTAGAGCAAATTTATTTAGGTCATAGAACAATAGTATATCGAGCCTTACAAAATTTAGATCAACGTCCAGTCATAATAAAAATATTAAAACAGATTTATCCCAGTTTTAATGAATTAGTTCAATTTCGCCATCAATACACCATTACTAAAAATCTAAATAGCCCCGGTATTGTCAAATCTTTAAACCTATTATCCTATCAAAATGGCTATGTTTTGGTAATGGAAGATTGCGGTAGTATTTCCTTAGCCGAATATTCCCAGCAACAGCCATTAACCTTAATAAATGTCTTAGAAATTGCCCTGCAAATGGCGGATATTCTCTACTATATCCACCATAATTTTATTATTCACAAAGATATTAAACCCGCTAATATTTTAATTCACCCAGAAACTAAAAATATAAAATTAATTGACTTTAGTATTTCCTCACTTTTAAATAAAGAAACTCAAGAAATCCAAAATCCTAATATATTAGAAGGAACTTTAGCCTATTTAGCACCAGAACAAACAGGGAGAATGAATCGTGGGATTGATTATCGCACAGATTTCTATAGCTTAGGTGTCACCTTATATGAACTATTAACCGGTCAGTTACCATTTTCATCTAATGATGCTTTAGAGTTAGTACATTGTCATATAGCTAAAACGCCTATACCACCCCATCTGCTTCAGGAAAATATCCCATCAATAGTATCTGCAATTATTCTAAAATTAATGGCAAAAAATGCCGAAAATCGTTATCAAAGTGCCCTGGGACTCAAGTATGATTTAGAAAAATGTTTAAGACAATGGCAAGAATCGGGAGAAATTATTAACTTTGAATTAGGAAAAAGGGATAGTAGCGATCGCTTCTTAATTCCAGAAAAACTTTATGGCAGGGAACAGGAAGTTACCACACTTTTAGCAGCATTTGACCGTATTACTCATGGTAACTCAGAAATGATGTTAGTAGCCGGATTTTCTGGTATTGGTAAAACTGCCGTTATTAATGAAATTCATAAGCCTATTACCCATCAAAAAGGTTATTTTATAAAAGGGAAATTTGACCAATTTAATCGTAATATTCCTTTGTTTGCTTTTGTACAAGCTCTTGGGGATTTAATCACACAATTACTATCAGAATCAGATACCAAATTAGCCCAATGGCGTAGCAAAATTTTAACTGCCTTGGGGGAAAATGGAGAAATTTTAACTAAGGTAATACCAGAACTAGAAAGTATTATTGGTAAGCAACATCCGGCTTCGGAAATGTCGGGAAACTCAGCCCAAAATCGCTTTAATTTAGTATTTCAAAAATTCATCGAAGTATTTACTACATCAGAACATCCTTTAGTGATATTTTTAGATGATTTACAATGGGCAGATTCCGCTTCTCTCCAGTTAATTAAAATATTAATGGAAGATAAAAAATATTTGCTATTATTAGGAGCTTATCGAGATAATGAAGTTTCTCCAGTACATCCTTTTATATTGACAATAGAAGATTTAAAAAACAATGGCACTATTGTTAATACAATTAGTTTATCTTCTTTATTATTTGCTGACATAAATCAACTCATAGCAGATACATTACGTTGTTCAATAGATATAGCTCGTCCCCTCACAGAATTAATCCATCGCAAAACCCAAGGTAATCCTTTTTTTATCACCCAATTTTTGAAAGCATTATATGAAGATAAATATATTAACTTTAATCGTGAACAAGGTTATTGGCAATGTAATTTAGTAGCAATTAACGCCCAAACTCTCACGGATGATGTAGTGGAATTTATGACGCAGCAATTACAAAAATTACCCAGGGAAACTCAAATTGTACTTAAATTAGCTGCTTGTATTGGTAATCAATTTGATTTAAACACCTTGGCAATAGTATCAGAGAAATCTGATACAGAAACAGCAAATGCTTTATGGAAAGCATTACAGGATGGATTAATTATTCCTCAAAATGAAGTATATAAATTTTATCTGAATCAAGAACAGGCAAATACTCAGGAAAATCATAACAATATTGAGATTACTTATCGTTTTTTACACGATCGCGTTCAACAAGCTGCTTATTCCCTAATTCCACCCGAACAAAAACAAAACACCCATTATCATATCGGTCAACTTTTACGGGAAAAAATCTTCCCAGAATTACAAGAAGAACGGATATTTGAATTAGTTAATCACCTTAATTATGGCATTACTTTAATTACCTCAAAAACCGAAAAAAATGCCCTGGCTAAACTAAATCTAATTGCCTGTCGCAAAGCCAGGGCGGGAACTGCCTATCAAGCTGCATATCAATATGCTAAAATCGGTCTGAATTTGCTAGGAAATGAAGCTTGGCAACTAGAGTATGCCATGACTTTACAATTCCATGAAATGGCAGCAGAAGCAGCAGCAATTAATTCAGATTTTGCAGCTATGAATGAATTAATTAATACAGTCATTGAGCATAGTAAAACTATTTTAGATCAAGTCGGAGTTTATTTAATTAAAATTCAAGCTTTAACAATTCAAAATCAGTTTTTAGAAGCCATAGCTTGTGGGCAGTTAATTATTACCAAATTAGGGGTGAATTTCCCAGAAAATATTACCTCAGTTGAGTTACAACAAGAAATAGAAGAAATTAAAGCCTTAATTGGCGATCGCCCTCTGGAGGAATTATTACACCTACCACCAATGGTAGACAAAGAAAAAATGGCTATTATTAAAATAGCTAATAGAATGGTTCCAGCTTGTTTTTTAGGCAATTCTCCCCTGTTCCCTTTGTTAGCTAGTCTGCAAGTTAAATTATCCCTTCAATATGGTAATCATCCTATTTCATCAACAGGTTATGCAGATTATGGTATCTTTCTAATTGCCTTTAAAAAAGATATCGCTACCAGTAATCAATTTGGTCAATTAGCCTATCATTTAGCCTCTATAGAACCAGATAAAATTATTCGGGCTGTTACCTTTGTTCCTGTGGGATTGTATTTATATCATCATCAGTTTCATTTACGGGATACTATTGCAATTTTTCAAGCTGGCTATGAAGCTGCTTTGGAAGTCGGTAAATTAGATTTTGTTGGTCATAATGTCCAGGGAATTTGTGTTAGTTATTTTTGGACTGGTCAAATTTTAACAGAATTAGAAACTCAAATTTTTGCCTATTACCAAATCCTACTTAAGTTTCATTTAATTACCTCAGAAAAATATGGGTTAATATTTTTAGAGACTATTCGATTTTTATTAGGTTTTTCTAATAAAATGCAGATATATGGTGCAATAAATGATCAGGAAAATATCTGGATTGCTAATTTATTAAATTGCAATGATGTAACACGAATTTTCTATATTTATTTTCATAGAGCATATTTAAGATTTCTGTTAGGATATATTAATTTAGCTGAAAAGGATATCTTACAAGCAAGAAATTATATAGGTGGGAATTCGGCAACTGTCTGTGAAGCAGGGCTGTATTTATATGATTCTTTAATTATTTTAGCAACTATTTCGGAATTATCTACAGATATAGAAACTAAATTACAAAAAATAGAAGAAAATCAGGAAAATTTACACCTTTGGGCTACAACTGCGCCCATGAATTATTTACATAAATGGCAATTGGTAGAAGCAGAAAAACAACGCATTTTAGGCAATAAATTAGAAGCTATAGAAATGTATGATCAGGCGATCGCAGGAGCTAAAAATAATGGTTATCTGCAAGAAGAAGCTTTAGCCAACGAACTTGCAGCCAAATTTTATCTAGCTTGGGGAAAAGAAAAAAGCGCGATCGGATATATGCAGGAAGCATACTATTGTTATGCTCATTGGGGAGCCAAAGTCAAAGTCACCCATTTAGAAGAAAATTATCCCCAATTATTGGCAATTATTTTGCCCCAAAATCCATCATTAATTACATCTGGTGTCACCATGAATACAACTCTAATAAAAAATATCACTAGCACCAGTGATGGGCAAAATTTCTGGTTAGATTTTCCAGTAGTTATGAAAGCAGCACAAGCCATTTCCGAAGAAATAGAATTAGATAAATTATTAGAAAATTTAATGGAGATAGTGATTAAATTTGCTGGTGCTAAAAGCGGTCATTTAGTCTTACGTAAACAAGAAAAATGGGTTATTGTTGCCAAAGCTGAACCAAGTGGAA